>NZ_BAWZ01000004.1:0-164790 GCF_000698105.1 Geomicrobium sp. JCM 19037
TATTTGTGACAGTTGACACCGTTTATGTGCGCATTCACGTTTAAATCATGATTTTTCTTTCTCAAGTGTCACAAATATGAATATATGGGGCATTTGGACTTTTTTCCACACCGTAACCAAGAGGCAGCACCGAACCGATGTCGTACTTATGCTCTGGAGTACGTAGAATACACGGTGGCAGATGTTTCGTCACCGATGTTGTACTTGTAGTCTGGACTGTAAAGAAAACACGGCGGACGTATTTGGGCCGCCGATGTTGACCTTAAACGATCCAAACCGTCTTTACACCAATAAGAATTGCCCCAACCTACGCGAGGCTGGGGCGATTGATTTTACGTGTCTCGTTTTACAGGTTCGAGATTTCCTGAGTATCTGATTTCTTCTGCTGTTTAGGGGCGGAAAGTAGCCAACTGAGTACGATGATGAGTGCCATGATTCCCCAGAAAAATAGTTTCCATACGGTGCTTTCAGGAAAGTGTTCAGGTAAGATCGCAAGGCTTGGGTGAGCGAGAGTAAATACGGCGAGTTTGACACCGACCCAGCCGACGATTAAATACGCGCCGTTCTCGAGTCCAGGGCGGTTTTCCAATACCCGAATGAAAATACCCGCGGCAAAGCGCATAATGATGACACCTGTAAGACCACCGATAAATACGACAACAAACTGTGCTCCGTCAAGTGGACCTACCGTAAACCACCCCGTTGGGGTGAGCGTCATCGCCAAGGCGACAGCCGCAAGAATGGAGTCGACGGCAAAGGCAATATCGGCAAGTTCTACTTTTAATACGGTCATCCAGAACCCTGACTGTTTGGGTTGTTTTTTGACCTTTTTCACGTTCGTTTTATTGCGCACGTACTTTTTCACAAAATGATTGATGGCGATGAACAACAAGTATAGCGCACCGATGGCTTGCACTTGCCACACTTCAATGAGAATGGCGACGAACGCAAGAGCAGCTAATCGGAAAATAAAGGCACCAGCTAGCCCGTAAAATAACGCTCTTTTTCGTTGTTTTTCTGGAAGGTGTTTTACCATCATCGCTAACACAACTGCATTATCAGCTGCGAGTATTCCTTCCAAAATAATGAGAATGATGAGAACCCAACCGTACTCTAAGAGAAGTGTCCATTCCATTTAAAGTCGCTCCTTTTTTTGTCCATTCAACGAAAAAAAGACCTTCACCACGGAATTGGCGAAGGTCTTTTTGAACATATAAATAGACCTCACCTATGATGGCAAAGGTCTTGCTACAATCGGTCTGATTGCACTAAAGCCGGGGCAAAAATAGGCCCGTCATGACGACTTTAATGAGGAGCTACTCCCCTTTGTTAATATAAATGTACGCTTTTCAGAAAGAAAAGTCAATAGAGAAAGTTCTCTAAAGGAATTTCGACAACTGTGCAGAAATATAGTAAATAGACTAACGATATAAAGGGATGATCCGATGACGACGATCAGAGCGGGTGTTGATATTGGTGGTACGTTCACGGACTTGGTGTTTATAACAAGTGACGGTGAGCGGTTTTTCGGCAAGACGTTAACGACGTATCCAGATCCTTCGGAAGGATTTATTAAAGGGCTCGATGAAAATATGAAAAAACACGGTTGGTCGTATGATCAGCTGGAGAGTATCATTCACGGGACGACACTCGTCGTGAACGCGTTAATTGAGCGAAACGGCGCAAAGACAGCGCTCATTACGACGGAAGGGTTTCGAGATCAATTGGAAATTGCGTCAGAAAGCAGGTATGACTTGTATGACTTGATGGTCGATAACCCGGCGCCACTCGTTCCCCGGCACTTACGGTTTACCGTGCCAGAGCGTTTGACGAGTGATGGTAGTGTTTACAAACCTGTTGATGAAGCAAAAGTAGAAGAAGTGTTTCAGGAAATCGTTGCATCTGGCGTTGAGGCCGTTGCCGTTTGTTTGCTACATAGCTATCGAAATGCTGCCCATGAGCAACAAGTGAGAGAGGTTGCTAAGCGCGTCGCTCCAGAGTTGCATCTATCGATTTCATCAGAGGTGTCACCAGAAATACGCGAGTATCAACGATCGTCAACGACCGTCGCCAACGTGTTCGTCAAACCACTCGTCGAGCGATACTTAACCCAGTTGGAGCAGACATTAACGGAGAGAGGTTTTCGCGGTACGTTTCTCATGATGCTTTCTGGAGGGGGCACATGCACCGTCGAGACAGCTATCCAGTTTCCGATTCGTATATTAGAATCTGGCCTGTCGGTGGGACGATTGCCGGTGCGCATTACAGCAAACAAGCCGATGAAGACCACGTACTCGTCTTTGATATGGGCGGGACGACGGCAAAGGCAAGTCTTGTTGATCAAGGCGTACCCCTTACGACGACAGAATTCGAAGTCGGTCGTGCTGACCGATTTTTGAAGGGGAGCGGCATGCCCGTCAAAGTGCCTGTCGTTGAGATGATTGAAATCGGTGCAGGTGGAGGCAGTATTGCCGGTGTTAACCGACTCGGCTTATTGAAAGTCGGTCCAAAGAGTGCGAGCAGTGTGCCCGGTCCGGCAAGTTACGGGCAAGGGGGAACGGAGCCGACGGTAACGGATGCTGATCTGGTACTCGGGTATTTGAACCCGGATTATTTTCTTGGTGGAGATATGCGGTTAGACGTAGAAAAAGCGAAGGAAGCCATTCATAAAAAAAGTCGCGAAGCCATTAGGGTTAGACCCAGTTGAAGCGGCGTGGGGTATTCATCAAGTCGTGAACGAAAATATGGCAAGTGCTGCCCGCATTCATGCGGTTGAAAAAGGAAAAGATGTGCGCAATTACTCCTTATATGCTTCGGGTGGTGCAGGCCCAGTTCATGTCGGCAATGTTGCGAATATTCTCGGGGTGAATACGATTGTGTTGCCAGTCGGGGCAGGCGTGAATTCTGCGTTTGGGTTCCTCACTTCGCCGTTAGCGTTTGACTTTGTGCGAAGCTTTTACGGGCGATTGCATGAACTGAATTGGGCACATGTGATGACGCTCGTTACCGAAATGGAAGAGGAAGGCAAGCAGCTGCTTGCGCGAGCCGGTGTGGGCGAAGGCATTACCGTCATTCGGAAAGCGGACATGAAATACCGGGGTCAGACCCATGAAATTACCGTATCGTTGCCGCTAGGAAACTTAGGTGATCAAGAAGAGGAGATTGTGAACCGTTTTAAAGACGCGTACCGAGAATTATATGCAGAAGCAAATGAAGAGATGGAAATTGAAACACTTAACTGGAGGGTAATCGTTCAAGGGCCAGAGCCAGTGTTACAACTGAAAAGCACAGAAGAAAGCGGCTTTAACCCGACCGAGAAAGCGACGCGTAACGTCTATTTCGGCGAGTGGATCGACACCCCAGTGTATGAGCGTGAGCAACTATTTGCTGGCGTTCAGCTCAAAGGGCCTGCCATTATCGAGGAAAGAGAGTCGACCGTCGTTGTGCCGCCAGCGTTTCTTGTCACACTCGATCGTTCTCATAACATTATCCTTGAGCGCAAAGTTACAGATCAGGAGGTCTCAACAGATGCACAACAATCCACAACACGCATTTGATCCCATCCAGCTGGAAGTCATTTGGAATCGTCTCGTTACACTTCTTGAAGAACAGGCGAAAACGCTCATCCGCACGTCGTTTACAAGCATCCTTTCGGACGCCAATGATCTGTCTGCTGGTTTGTTCAACAAACAAGGTGACATGATCGCTCAAGCGAACACTGGAACCCCTGGGCATATCAATTCAATGGCAACAGGCGTGCGTCACTTTTTAAAGAACGTGGACACCGAAACGTTGAAACAAGGAGATGTGCTCATTGGCAATAATCCGTATGAAATTTCAGGTCATCTGTTAGATGTGACGATCGTTACTCCTGTATTTTTTAACAATGATCTCATCGGTTATTTTGCATCGACGTGTCACGTCTCCGATGTGGGAGGTCGCGGGTTTAGTCCAGAAGGAGAGAGCATTTATGAAGAAGGGCTGCATATCCCTTACATGAAGTTCTACTCCGAAGGAACAGTGAATGAAACGTTACTCGCCCTGATACGCACGAATGTGCGAGCACCGTACCAAGTCGTTGGTGACTTGCGCGCGCAAGTTGTCGCCCAAGAAGTCGCGATTGCTCGCTTAATTGAAACACTCGAGGAGTTTGATTTGCCAGATGTTGAAGAGGTCGGCGCAGAAATTATTCGCTTATCAGAAGAAGCGATGAGAAACGCCATTCGCGAGCTACCTGATGGCACGTATGAGAATGAGCTATGGAGTGACGGCAGCGAAAAGCCAATACGATTAAAGTGTGCACTTACCGTAAAAGGCGACCGAGTGCACGTCGATTTTGCCGGCACGTCAGAAGGAAGTAAAAAAGCGATTAACGTCTGCTTGAACTACACATTGGCGTACGTAAATTATGTGTTAAAAGCTACCGTGGCTCCTGATATCCCGAGCAATGAAGGCAGTTTTCGCCCGGTGTCCATTTCTGCACCTGAAGGTTGTGTCCTCAATGCCGTGCACCCGATGCCGACAGCATCGCGGCACATTATCGGTCATCTCGCGCCAGTTTGTGTGCTCGGCGCGCTTCATGAAATTCTCCCAGACCGAGTGCCTGCTGAAGGAGCAGCGGCAATTTTTGCCCTACAAGTGCACGGTGTTGACTTCGAGGGAGAACCTTTCTCCAATGTGGTGTTCAACGCCGGTGGAGCGGGTGCCAGACCGGGGAAAGATGGCTTGAATGCGACAACGTTTCCGTCCGGTGTGAAAGGGACGCCGGTAGAGATTATTGAGAGCACTTCTTCAGTGTTTATTCATGAAAAAGAATTACGCGAAGGTTCTGGTGGCGACGGTGAGTTTCGAGGCGGATTAGGCCAAAAAATCACATTTGGGGTTAGAAGCGACCAAGCTTATCACGTACCGCTCATGTTTGAGCGCACGCAATTTGCCCCGAAAGTTTTCTGGAGGTGCAGATGGGGCGAAAGCTAGAGTGTTCATTAATGAGCAAGAAGTACAAGAAACGAAAAAGCTCTACACGTTAGCAGCCGATGACGTGATGACACTTCACCTGCCTGGTGGGGGAGGGTTTGGTGATCTGAAACAGCGCTCAGCAGAATCAAAAGCTTATGACGAGCGAAATGGGTATGTGTTAAGATAAGATCAATAGAAAAGGAGATTGCGAGAATGGAAGGATTCCATTTGATTGTAATCTTTTGTGTGGCGCCGATTTTTCTGTCCATTTTACTCGGGGCCTACTGGCTTAAATATGAACGATTTCCTTGGCAGAAGCGATAATGAAGGAGGATTCCGATGAGGTTAGAAGGGAAAGTAGCTGTAATTACAGGTGCCGGCCAAGGCATTGGCGCGGGAATTGCTCGAACGTTTGGCAAAGAAGGGGCGCGCATTGTCATTGCGGAAGTGAATGAAGAAGCGGGCCGTGACACCGTTCAAGAACTGCAAAATGACGGGGTTGATGCCATCGTACTGCAAACTGATGTGGGTGACGAAGAGAGCGTTCAAGCACTCATGAAACGTGCCGTAAGTGAATACGGAAAGATTGATATTCTCGTAAATAATGCTGCGATTAATATTCGAAAAAGTGTTACCGATACAAGTTTGGAAGAATGGCAAAATGTGATGAATGTCAATTTAAACGGTCCGTTCCTCTGCTCAAAGTACGCCATCCCTGAAATGCAACGCTCAGGCGGGGGTTCCATCATTAACATCGCATCATGGCATGCAGAGAAGACGATTACCCGTCTTGCTGCGTATGCGAGTGCGAAAGGCGGACTCACAGCCTCACTCGTCAGATGGCGCTTGATTACGGGAAAGATGAAATTCGTGTAAATGCGGTTGGACCGAGCACTGTAGATACGCCGCTATTACAGAATACATTTGCATCTTTGGAAGACCCTGAAGGGGCGTTTCGTGACACACTGAAATTTCAACCGATGGGCAGAATTGGCACAGTGGAAGACATTGCCAATGCTTGTCTTTTCCTTGCATCTGATGAGTCAACATACGTAAGCGGTCAGACAATTATGGTTGATGGCGGCGCGATAAACAAAATCGCGCGCCCGATTGAATTTGATTAATTAAATCCCGTGAAACAGCCCCAAAAGGTAGCGTGAGAGATCTGCTTTTGGGGCTGTTTCATGGAGTTAGCCTTGGTGTTTACGTAAGAAAGAAGGTAAATTATGCAGTTGCTCCTCGTGTTTAGTATCATTCTTCTTGGACTTACGATCGGCAGGGTGCTCCGCGTCTATGCCGATCGACAGCGACTGCTAGATGGTTTCCGCTTGCCAAGTTCCTCCGGTTTCTTACGTTGTTTGTGCTGCTCGGAATGATGCCAACTATCCTCGTTGGCGCATTTTGGAACGCCGACCTTACGAATCAAACGTTTCTCATCTTACCGGTGCTCGGTGTGTTTACAATATTTCTTGGTGGCGTGCTCGCCGTACTTTTTGCTAAATGGATGAAGATGAGTAGAAAGCAAACCGGTTCTATGTTCGTGACCGGTGCTTTTTTGAATCTTGGCAGTTTTGGCGGATTGTTTGTTGTGTTTTTTATTGGACTTGAAGCACTTCCGTTCGTAGCGTTGTTTCGCTTGTTTGAGGAGCTCGTCTATTATACGATCTGCTATCCAATTGCTAGGAAATTCGGCGCTCAACGTACAGAGGATTCCCAGCCGAGATGGAAACGGATCTTGAAAGATCCGTTCATTATGGTCATCTTTTCTGCGATTTGTGTAGGGGCGCTCCTGAACGTCTCGAGCATTCCTTATGCCACCGTTTATGATCAAGTAAACGAATGGTTCGTGCCGCTGACGGTGATTTTCTTGCTCATTCCGGTCGGATTTTCAATGCGAATCGGATCTGTTGGAGAAAATATTAAACCGGCTACAATGATATTCACCATTAAACACCTAATTGTTCCTGTGACGGTTACAGGTGTTGCTTATTTGCTTGGTTTAGGTGCTTATGCCGAAGGGATGTTACTCAAAGTGATCCTCATCTTATCTGCATGCCGCCAGCTGTCTCAGCGCTTGTCCCACCCCAGCTGTTTGGGTTGGATGAAGACTTAGCAAACGCAAACTGGATTGTGAGTACCATAGGATTGGTCGTCACATTACCGATTTTGTATATGCTTACAGCGATGATGTAATAGAGGCCCAGTAGGGCCTCTATTTCTTTCGCCAATACACGCTCATGCTGTCGATCGGAATGAGCGGTTCGGTAATGTGGTGTTCAGCTCGGTAGTCCATAATAGCAGCATTGCACCCAGGAAGTATGAAATCATCAATGATAATATAGCCGCCAGGGCTCACTTTATCGTACAAATTATTTAAACTGTCCATCGTTGACTCGTATAAATCACCATCTAGACGTAAAATGGCTAATTGCTCGATCGGTGCGCTGGGCAATGTATCCTTAAACCAGCCTTTAAGAAAATGAACATTATCGTTGAGTAGGTCATATTTGTTGAAGTTGTGTTTCACATCCTCAAGAGATACTCGTAAATAGTCAACGGTATGGTGCGTATCCCCTTTGTCTTTTGGGTATTTTTCTTCGTTTGGTTTTGGCAAGCCTTCAAAGGAGTCAGCGACCCAAACGTTACGGTCTGTTATTCCCATCACATCAAGAAAACCACTCATGAAGATGCAAGCCCCACCTCGCCAGACGCCCGTCTCAATAAAATCGCCTGGAATGTTGTCTTTAACGACAGACGTCATACAGCCTTGCAGATTGTTCATCCGATAACGACCAATCATGCTATGCGCAATTTGTGGCCATATTTCCCCTTTTTGGTGACGTTCCCGATCAAACCCATGATTCCACCAAGCAAGGTCGGTTTCATATTCTTGCCAAATCTCAAAAAGAATTGCTCTTTTAAGCAGTTCCAAATACTTTGCTTGTGCATGTTCAACGTCCATTGTATGCCTCCCCGTATAATCCTTCTACACACTATGTAAAGGAACGGATTTTGATACATATGCCCACAGATCTCTCCATAAATTGTGGTGTGGAGGTGTTTTATGGACCCGAAAAAATTCGCGTTTATTTGTTGTGTGAATGATTGGGAGGAGTATGAGGAAAGCTGTCGGCACATTGGAGCGTTAGCCATTCCAGACGGTTATACGGTAGAGAGAATACCAATGGAAGGTCAACCGAGCATGACGACGGGGTATAACCGAGCCATGCACGAAACGGATGCAAAGTATAAAATTTATCATCATCAAGACACGATGGTAATTGATCAGCTCTTTTTGTTTCATGTGCTGTATGTTTTTAATCATCCGTCAATTGGCATGATTGGTGTTGCAGGATCGGAGCACATACCGGAAAGTGGCATCTGGTGGGAAGCGCCTGCTGCCGCTCTTTATGGTATGACGCTACAGTACCGCGATACGATGAGCGTGCTTACATTTACGAATCCAACAGACACGTACGTGCCGGTTGCTGCAATTGATGGACTCATTATGGTGACACAACACGATCTCCCGTGGGTAGAGCAGTTTGACGGCTGGCATTTTTATGATGTGAGTCAATCCGTTCAATTTGCACGAGCAGGGTATCAGGTTGTCGTGCCGCACCAAACGACACCGTGGACGTTTCATAACTGTGGCACTGGTTTTGATGCTCCGGCATACAATCATTACTTGCACATGTTTTTAGAATGGTATTCACGTCATCCCGATGAAATAAAACGTGTAGAAAATAACCCAGAAACTTAGCCATAAAACGACTTTGACTGTTTTGGACTGGCGCTTTAAGAGCGTCTGGCTGATAAAAGAAACAAGCAGACCGGCAAGTAGAAAGCGAATGACACGAGCAGGGACAGAGATGATTATAAATAACCAAAAGGACACATCAGCATGATAAGCGTTAAGGGCAAAAATTTTGTACGGTATGCCTTGTGTCGGTCCGAGGAGCATGGCAATGAGCCACTCTCAATGAGAGATTGCTGGACATCTGCCACAAGCTGGGCATCAATAGCTGGAATATGAGTGAGCAGCTCATTGCCTTCTTTGACGAAACCGATGCCCAAAGCATACATTAATGTCCCTCCGACAAGCGCCCCAATCAGTGTATATAAGCACAACCAGACGATGAACGTGCGTGTTTTCGTAAGTGCGGCATACGTAATGAGCACATCAGGGACGATGAAAAAGACGGTCGCTTCAGCAAATCCCCATATCGCGCCCCATCGTTTTATTCCCATTCTGCGTTGGCTCCTACTTGTCTCATTTGATTAAACTGTTCTTCTACTTGCTCCATAAAAAGCTTCCGTTCTCCGTTCCAATACAATGGGGTACCAATGCGAATGGTAGCAACGAAAGGAACGAGTAACGGATCTCCTTTTGGCAATGCTTTGCCGAGTCCATGCGTAAAGACTGGGACGACCGGCACATCGATGGCGACTTATAAGATGTGCTAACCCACTTTTTAATTGGGTCATCTGTTCAGGCTCTCCTCGTGAACCTTCTGGAAAAAAAATAAGAATTTCCCCTCGTTCAAGTGCATCAGAAAGAGGTTGGAGAACGTCTTCTCCTTTGGATTTGCCACTGCGTTTGATCGGAATCGTGTTCATAATTCGGGTCGCAAACCAAGCGCGGGTTTTGTTCGTGAAAAAGTAATCAAATGCGGCAACCGGCCGAAGCAAGTGTAGCTTTTTTAGCGGGAAGAGGTTCATCATTAACGGAGTGTCCAGATGGCTGTTATGGTTTGCGATCATGACAGCGGGTCCGTTTTTGGGCAGGCGATCAATGTCGTGAATATTCATGCCGAGAACGATGAGGAGAACGGGTTTCACAACGAGCAAGAAAAATAACTTTTGCATACCGGTAACCTTCCTTCCCGTTAGAAATAAAAGTAACTCGTAAAGTGGAATACGAGGGGAGCTGTATACGTTAAACTGTCAATTCGATCAAGAATGCCACCGTGACCAGGTAACGCTTGACCGCTATCTTTGACGCCGAGATCTCGTTTTAATGCCGACACGTTCACATCGCCGATAAATCCAAAGATGCTAATGATGAGTCCAGCAAAGAGAGCAAACGGCCATGTGTAGGGGGTGAGCAATGGAAAGAGTAACAAGGCCAAACCGGTTGTCACGAACACACCGCCGAGAAAACCCGCCCACGTCTTATTCGGGCTCACAGCCGGTACAATTTTACGCTTGCCAAATGCTTTCCCGAACAAAAATTGACTCACGTCATTAAGTTGGGTAAGTACGACGACAAACACAATCATTGCGGCTCCCCCTGCTCCAGGTACAGCGAGAAAGTAAGCCAAATGGCTTAAACCAAATACCATGAGCATCATGCCCCAATGAATCGAGCCGATCGACTTTAAGAAACCTGAAGTTTTTCCGATGAGCACCATGATGATTGGCAAGAATAAGAACATATAAATTGGAATGAATATAATAAACATCCCGTACCATTCCATATAGATCCATAGAAACTGAATCGGTATAGCGAGGTAGGCAAAGAACAACACACGACGATCAGCCCGCCGAGTTGGAATCATTGAAAAGTATTCCTTTAATGCTAAGTACGTTAGAAAGGCAAAGAATAAAAGCGAAATGGTTTCATGGATAAGTGTGGCAAACGTAAATATAATCGCCATAAACCACCATGAACGAATGCGGTCTTTTACTTCGCCTAGTTCGTGGCCGCGCACTGTAAGTAGTTTTGTAATGACAGTCGCTACGATTAGAAGTACAAAAATGCCGAGCAGCACAACGACTAATGAGTTTTGAATAATTTGATAAAATGGCTGTGTCTCAATCCAGTCTGGAAACATGTTAACCCTCCCCCTCTTTGAGTGCAGCTCGTATGCGGTTAATCACAGTCATCACACTCAGGATGAACACGATACCGAGTGCGATTAAATAAACGTTTGAATGAAACGAAAAGAAATACAGTGCAAACGCAAGGACACTAAAGAAAAAGGCACGGTCACTTTTACCGAAGGTCCGTCATAACGCCGCGTAGAACCTACAGCTATACCGAGAATACCTGCGGCTTCTCCGACGAGTGCGATGACGACGATGCCAATGATCAATTCAACGGGCACATCAATCCATATCGCCAAGGGCAAATAAAGGGCAGCATCGGAAACCATATCTCCGATCTCGTTTAGAAACATCCCAAGGCGGGTTTGTTGGTTGTACTCCTTTGCGAGCATGCCGTCAATCGCATTCATCATCATGCGCAAGAGTAAAAATGCAGGCAGCAGGAGCAACAATACGGGATGGAGCTGTATGTATAGAAGCAGTCCAAAGAGAATAGAGAGCAGTGCTGCGCTGACCGTCACCCCGTTTGGTGTGACGTTCCACTGATGGAGCTTCACGACCAACGGGCGCAGCATTGCCTGGAATTTCGGTTTGATATCATAGATCGTTGCCACTGTAATCACCGCCGAACAATTGGATTTAAAAGCGTTTTGCGAGCTGTTCTTTGCGGTAAGAGAAGATATCTTTCAACCGTTTCTCGACGATAGCCTGATGGGCTAGTCGCCGATCGGGCCGAAAGGTAACACGTAATGGACGATATCTTCGATTTCTACACCGTCTGGATGATCATGAAAATGATGCTGGTGATGCCAAAAACGAAACGGCCCAAAGCGCTGTTCGTCCACAAATAGCTCGCCCTCAACGACGTGGGTAATCTCTGTTACCCATTGAACCGGGAACGCGGGCAGAGGTTTCAAATCATAATGAACAATCATGCCCGGGTGCATACGATCCTTTATATCATTTTTTACATCAAACTTCATATCGCCGGGTGTGATGGAAGAAAGTTGACCGGGGTTAGAGAAGAAGTCCCAAGCATCTTCTTTTGATATCGGTAAAACTTGAGTTTCTTTTAATGTGTATAAGCGCATCGAATCCCTCCTTGGCATTCTATACCCGAAGACGTTTGAAAACGAACACCGACTTCTATGTAATATTATGAAATGAATGGCGTTTGTTTTGTCAATCTCTCTTTTGTCCGATATACTTTGGGTAGATTTTGAAATGGAGAGTGAGTATAGATGTGGAAACCTTTTCGACTTGCAGCGACGGTTGGACTGCTGTCGGTAGTACTCGTTGCCTGTGGAGATGACTCGGAAGAAGTAGATTTGAACGAAGAGCCGGTTGAAGATTCAGAAGAGGAAACGTCTGATGAGGCGGCCGTTCATGAAGGCAATGTTGTAGATGAGGATTCAGAAGATGCTCTCGCAAACCTTGATGATGTTGAGGAAGCGATGGTTTCCCATACCGATGACGGTGTAAATGTTGATCTAACGTTATCGATTAGTGAAGACGATGCGACGGACGAACTGTTCGAAGAGATGGAGCAAGAAGTCGCTTCTATTGTTGAGGAGCGTCCGGTCGACCTGATTATCATCGTTGATGGTGTGCAAATGCACAATGCATTTATTGAAGACTAGAGGACAAGCTACTGTGTATTCGTATTGATTGAGGAGTGAACACGATGTATCGTAATGTTTCAGATTTTATTCAAGAGTGGACGCAAGAGTCCCGTGGCACGGCGAGTGTCATTGAAGCCATTTCTGATGAGAAATTGGACGTTGCCATTGCTGAGGATCATAATTCACTCGGCTGGCTCGGCTGGCACCTCGCGACTTCACCTGCGTTTTTCGGGAGCCTTGTCGGTGTAAATGTTACACCTGCAGGTGACTCGGCGAAAGTACCGGAAAAGGCAGAAGACATCCACAAAGCTTACGAGCAGATGGCCGAAGACTTTCGTCAAGAAGCTGAGCGTGTTCTCACCGATGTTTCATTAGAAGAAACGGTTGAAGCAATGGGTGGGCAAGTTACGCGCGGAGCGTTGCTACGCACACTTGTGAACCATCAAACTCACCACCGTGGGCAAATGACCGTCCTCCTCCGCCAAGCTGGACTGTCTGTACCCGGTGTAATGGGCCCGACAAAAGAACAATCGTAATGGGAAGTTAGCTGCACCCTTTCGGGTGCAGCTTTTTTTGGTGCTCTTCTGCTATCAAGCTGTCTGCTCCTAGCAGACCCAGGGGGTTGGGACTTAGTACAATGCGCGCGCAATTTGGGATCATCGGCACTCAAGTTAGAGGGATTGAGTGCTAAGAGCGCAAAAATAAGCAAACTAGAGCGCAGAATGGCGACGACTCACTGGACCGAAGTGCCAGCAAGTTTTCGGCGCGAGCCGCGCCGAACGGAGACCGGTTTCGTTTCGCCCCCAGGAAGGGGGCAGACAGGTCGTTAGTCGTTGGTACTTAACACAATGTGCGCTCAAGTTAGGATCATCTGCGCTCCAGTTAGGCGAAATGAGCGCTAAAATCACAAAAATAAGCAAACTTGCGCGCAGAAAGCATGAACTAGAGCGCAGAATGGCGACGACTCACCGAACTGAAGTGCCAGCAAGCTGTCGGCGCGAGTCGCGCCGAACGGAGGTCGGTTTTGTTTCGGCCCCCCAGAAGGGGGCCGAAAGGTCGTTAGGGGAGTGGTTTGAAGAGGAAACTGTGCTCGAGTTGCAGCTCAACTGTTCTCAAGTTGAGTGAAATCACAATAAAAGCCGCCCAATCTCATAAGCTCGGTAACAGAATCGTCGAACTTGGTAACAGTTTGCACGACTATAAACTATCGGTGGGAATTGCAGATGGTACAATGTGCGCTCCAGTTAAGATCATCTGCGTCAAGTTAAGCGAAATGAGCGCTAAAATCGCAAAAATAAGACAAACTTGAGCGCAGAAAGCGTGAACTAGAGCGCAGAATGGCGCCGACACACTGAACCGAAG
Organism: Geomicrobium sp. JCM 19037; assembly: GCF_000698105.1. Taxonomy (NCBI): domain Bacteria; kingdom Bacillati; phylum Bacillota; class Bacilli; order Caryophanales; genus Geomicrobium; species Geomicrobium sp. JCM 19037. The sequence continues at coordinate 13,773 of NZ_BAWZ01000004.1, forward strand.
TGCCAGCGAGCCGCGCCGAACGGCCTCTGCACGGATTGATTCTTTGCAACCTGTGCCGGGCCTTCGGAACAAAATCGAGGCAAGATGAAATGCCCTGCACCGCAGAGTAACCTATCTGCACTTTGCATTCTGCACCCAAACCTGCCGTTGCACGATACTGCAAAACGAGCAAAGTTTCTGCTTGCTAATTTGTCGCGCGATTGCAACAATGGGGGTATCGACAGATGAAAAGAGGGGAATTGATGGGTTTTCGATCCGCTGTAACGTGGCGCCCGCTCAGTGAACAGGCAGTGATGATGATACTTGGAAATCATATGGACCCGAGTATTCAGCAATATGTCCAACGTGTGAAACAAGCAGTTGAGCGAGATCCGTTTCCGGGCTTTGTTGAAGCTGTGCCAAGCTATACAGGACTGGCGCTTTTCTATGATCCTATGAACGTGCGCCAGCAAATGGACGTTGAAGGCTCGATGCAAGACCAAGTACGCATATGGGTTGACCAGTTGCTCACATCGATTGAAGATGGAGATGACCAGCAGCACGACGGACGTATCGTGGAAATCCCAGTCTGCTATGGTGGAGAATTTGGTCCAGATCTTTCCTATGTTGCTGACTATCACAGTTGTAGCGAAGATCAAGTCATCGCTCATCATCAACAAGGGGAATATCTCATTTATATGATCGGCTTTGCGCCGGGGTTTCCGTTTGTTGGTGGCATGGCCGAAGAGATTGCGACACCTCGGCGGGACACACCAAGGGAACGAGTGCCTGCAGGATCGGTTGGCATTGCCGGGGCACAGACAGGTATTTACCCGTTTGCAACACCTGGTGGATGGCAACTGATTGGACAGACCCCGCTCGTCCTTTTTGATGAGACGAAAACAGAACCAAGCTTGCTACGGTCAGGAGACCGAATTCAATTCGTGCCGATTGATGAACAGCAGTTTCAGAAGTTGAAAGAGGTGCGCTCATGAATATAGAAGTTGTGAAACCAGGTATGCTCACGACTGTGCAAGATGCGGGCCGATACGGATATTTGGATCAAGGTGTCGTGCAAAGTGGAGCGATGGACCGACTCGCTTTAAGGACGGCAAACTTGCTCGTCGGTAATGATGAACAGGATGCCGCTTTGGAGCTTACGGTTACAGGGCCAGTGCTCCGTTTTCATCAGCCGGCTCTTATTGCTGTGACCGGTGGTGGCATGACGCCACACGTAGATGGACAGGCGTTTTCTATAGGTGTTCCGATTTATTTACCCGAAGAAAGCATTTTGACATTTCGAGCTGAGCGAACGGGAATACGAGCGTATGTAGCGATTGCAGGCGGTTTCAATGTCCCCGAAGTATTGAATAGCCAAAGTACATATTTACGTGCCGGGTTTGGCGGCTACGAAGGACGAGCGCTAAAAGAAGGCGATCTGTTAGACAGCAACCCTCTTAGTCAAGAAGCTAAACAATACATGGAAAGCGTCGAGGGAGAGGCACCTTTTGCACCGAAATGGGGAGCAAATCTGCTCTGGTTGGATGATGAAGAAACCGACGTCTTACGCGTGTTTCCAGGGCTCATTACACCGGGTTTACGCCAGAAAGCCAGTACCGGTTTACCGAGCAGCCGTTCATATTGTCCTCGCAGTCCGACCGGATGGGATTTCTTCTCGAAGGAGATGAACCTTTGCAAATGGGGAAAACCGAATCGATCATATCAGAGGCGGTCGCATTTGGGACCGTGCAAGTCCCGCCAGATGGGAATCCTAGAATTCTCATGGCCGACCAGCAAACGACAGGTGGGTACCCGAAAATTGCCCAAATTGCCGTCGTTGACCATTACAAACTCGCACAATTGCGCCCACAGGAACATGTATATTTTCAGATGATCTCCTTCCAAGAGGCAGAAACACTTTACATCTTGCAAGAAAAAGCAATGAAGCAGCGAGCGTCTGCGATATTACTATACTGGAAAGAAACAATAAGGGGTGATTCTCTTGCGTCACGTTGACTTTAATGCAGATTGTGGGGAAAGTTTTGGCGTGTATACGTTAGGAAACGATTCCGAGATTTTGACAGAAGTGACAAGTGCCAACATCGCTTGCGGCTATCATGCAGGAGATCCGAAAACGATGCGGGAGACGGTTCGGCTTGCACTACGAAACGGTGTGCAAATTGGTGCGCATCCCGGACTTTTAGATCCCGTCGGATTTGGCAGGAGAAACATGGACATCAGCCTGAAGAAGCGTACGACCTCGTACAATATCAAGTTGGTGCGTTGATGGCCATTGCTCGTGCTGAAGGGGGAGAAGTGAAGCATGTGAAAGCCCACGGCGCTTTGTATACGATGGCGGCGAAAAGTGAAGCGCTGGCGCACGCCATTGCTCGTTCGGTTTATGACACGGACGACCGTCTTGTGCTGTACGGCCTCGCCGGAAGCGAGTGGGTAAGGGCCGGGGAGCGGGTTGGCATTCAAACGGCAAGCGAAGTATTTGCCGACCGTACGTATGAGCCTGAGGCTCGCTTACCTCTCGGAAACAACCCGATGCACTCATCACCGACGCTACGATCGCCGCACAGCAAGTCATTGACATGGTCGTTCATGGACAGGTGACGGCGACGGACGGAAGCAAGGTATCGATGAAGGCGGATACGATTTGCATTCACGGGGACGGTCCTGGAGCGGTATCGTTTGCCCGTGTAGTTCGGGATGCGTTAACGGACGCCGGGGTTCGTATCCACGCCTTTTCGTAAAATGATTTCATCTTGAATCGGGATGCCGTTGCTCGCGATGAGTGGAATTGTTGGTTTTCGCTTGCGCGCGTCATCTACAGCGCCTGTTACAATGCGATGAAAGCGGAACCCTTTCTTTTGATAAAACAAGAGTGCATGTGTATTATCGTTCGTTGTGATTACACGTACGTGTTCACAATGGTCGTCAACGGCACGCCGCTCTACGCGTTCAACGAGCCGGGTGCCAATTCCAATTCCTTCATCGAGGGCATCCAATGATATGATTTCGCACGCGGGACCACGTAACGTGTACGTGATAAGTCCACGAATTTGCTCATCGTCGTCGATGTACGCGTACCCGTCAAGCATTGTGCAGTCGTACTCACCACTTGAGACGATCATCTTCGAACTCCCCCAATAAGTTTCAAAAAACTGCTGTATTTCGGCGTCAGCAATATCAGATCGTGGAATAATCATAAATCGGCTCCTTTACATTTTTGTTGGCGCTGTAACGCCGAGCAGGTACAAGCCACATTGAAGTTTTCCTCGCACTGCGTCGACGATGAGAAGGCGTGAACCTTGCCCAGCATCATCGTTTACAATCTTCACTTGGCTGTAATAGCGGTTAAATGATTGGGCGAGATCGAGAACGTATCGAGCGATGAGCGACGGATTCTTTTGACGCACAGCGATGCGGACGGTTTCTTCGAATCGATAGATGAACATGACCATTTCCCACTCTAAGTCGCTTGACACCGAAGGCTCGCCTGGTGTCCCGTGTTTAAGAATTGAGCACGTTCTTGCGTGCGTGTATTGCACGTACGGTCCAGTTTCTCCTTCAAATCGCAAGCTGTTCTCCAATGAAAAATCGATATCTAATATACGATCATTTTTCAGGTCATTGAAGATGATCGCACCGACGCCGATTTGCTCAGCAACGTCGTTTGCATTCGGAAGCTCAGGATTTTTCTCTTGGATGTTCTTTTTAGCAAGTGCCACCGCTTCATCGAGCACGTCATCGAGTAAAATGACGGTTCCTTTACGTGTGGACATCTTTTTGCCTTCCAAGCGAATGAGCGAAGGGGACGTGTTCCATTGCGTCTGGCCAATGAAATCCAGCCTTTTTAAGCACAGCTTTTAACTGTGTGAAATGGAGCGATTGTTCATGACCAACCACATACAAGGATTGAGTGAACTCGTATGTTTCTTTTCGATAGATGGCAGCGGCAAGGTCTCTCGTCGCATAGAGCGTAGCGCCGTCGTTTTTCTGGATGAGGCACGGAGGCAGGTTCTGTTCTTCTAAAGGAACGACTTGGGCGTCGTCGGATTCAATGAGGAGACGTTTCTCTTTGAGTACATCCACAACCGCTCCCATGCGATCATTATAAAATGACTCTCCTGTGATGGCATCGAAGCCCACGCCAAGACGTTGATAGATTTTTTTGAACTCTTTTAATGATTCACTTTTGAACCATGTCCACAATTGAACGGCCTCGTCATCACCATCTTCAAGCTGTTTGAACCAACGTCTCCCTTCCTCCTCATCACCTTCCTCATGAAAGCGTACGTATAACTTTAACAGTTCTGGAATCGGATTATTTTCAATCTCTTCTTTCACACCCCACGTTTTATATGCACTTATGAGCTTGCCGAACTGTGTGCCCCAATCTCCGAGATGATTGATTTTAACCGTTCGGAAGCCGACATGTTCATGCATGCGCGCGAGCGACTCGCCAATAATTGTAGAGCGTAAGTGACCCATTGAAAATGGTTTGGCGATGTTCGGAGAGGACATATCAATCGTCACTGTCCCTTGGTGCGTTGGAGTTACGGGCTTGGCAAGAAGAACGTTCGCTGCGATCCTTTCGCGATGAAAAAAGAAGTTCACGTATCCGCCAACGACCTCAATTTTCGTGTACATTTCATCGGTTTGCAATGCTTGTTTAATAGACTGGGCGATCTGTTGAGGTGACGTTTTTAGTGCTTTCGCGAAACGAAAACACGGGAGAGCAAGGTCTCCGTGATCGAGCTGTTTTGGGTACTCGAATTGTTCAATCGTTACCGTAAGGGCGAGCGTATTGGCAATTTTCTTTTGGGTTTGTTGTTTGACGTCCATAATGTCTCCTTTCAATACAAAAAACCCCCGTCCTCTCTAGAAAGAGGCGGGGGTGTCCGCGGTACCACTCTTGTTGTGACTCGAGATAACGGGTCGATCTTACCCGGCACTGTCCTACTGCTCGTTCAGACAGGCTTCTAAGAAGTCCGGTTCACGTTGCAGACGCTACCGGCTCTCACCTGTCCCGGCTCGCTGACATTGTCTAACAGCGCTACTCTCTTCCTCATTGAATGGATGATTTTCATCAGTATACACGACGGTTATGCGTTTGTCACTTGGAAAGCAGGTCCAGCTTTCATAACCATGCCTGGCAATATTTTCTCCATTACATTTTCCAACCAAATTGCTGCGTCAATCATCTTCTGAACGTCCACGCCTGTGGGCACACCCATCTCTTCAAACATATGAATTACATCTTCACTCGCAACGTTCCCGACCGCATTCGGTGCAAATGGACAACCGCCAAGTCCACCAATCGCCGCATCAAAGTGGGTAACGCCAGCGGCATAACCGGCGGCGACATTGGCGAGCCCAAGCCCCCGCGTATTATGAAAATGGAGACCAAGTGGCGTGTCCCCACCAAATGTTTCTTTAAACAATTCCACCATTCGCGTCACTTTCGCCGGATTTGCCATGCCGGTCGTGTCCGCCAGAACAATCTCTTGTGCGCCTGCATCAAGAAAGCGCTCGGCGACGCGCATCACGCGACTTTCATCAACAACGCCTTCGTACGGACAACCGAAGCTCGTCGCAAGAATCGCTGTAGAGGGGCGTTCCGCTGTGGCAGCATCCTCAATAACTGAGCTAATTTCATCCACGCCTTCTTGAACCGATCGCCGGGCGTTTTTCGTATTAAATGTATCACTCGTCGCAACGACGACGTGCAAAAGGTCGACCGACGTTGCCAATGCACGATCAAGGCCGGAACGGCTTAACACAAGCCCAGCATACGTAACGTCCTCACGTTTTGGGAGGCGTTCCATTACCTCTTCTGCATCCGCCATCTGCGGCACAACACGAGGATTAACAAAAGATACAGCTTCGATTTTTTTCACGCCAGCATCAATCGCTTGTTGGATGAGGGTGACTTTTTGTTCTGCGGACACGGGTTTTGCTTCATTTTGCAGACCATCTCTCGGTCCGACTTCACATAATTGAATCACAAGGGCACCTCCAGGTGGATAGAAAGAATTGTCTGTCATTTTTATATGTTTAGTCTATCATAATTCGATTAAGTTGTTTATATATAGCTACGTTCGGGAAAAACATTGTTGAAACTTTTTGCGGATCGCTATCGTAAATACGAGTAAGGAGCTGATTGCATGAATGAGATCCAAAAACGACCAGACCGTGATGCTGAAGAAAACATGGGTTTAGGTATTGTTGCATACATTTTATTCTTCGTGCCACTTCTCGCTGCGAAAGATTCAGCGTTTGCGCGGCACCATGCGAACCAAGGGTTGTTGTTACTACTGCTCGTCATCGCTGTAAATGTCATTGGTAATATTCCTCTGATTGGTTGGTTGCTCTATCCGGTCGGAATGTTGCTCGTGCTCGCGCTATTTGTCGTTGGCATCGTGAATGCAACGCAGAAAACGAAGAAGTCGCTACCGATTATCGGTGGCATTAATTTAATTAAGTAAAAAGATGAACAGGCTCTCGTTGGATAACGGGGGCTTGTTCGTATTAATAAGGTCAATCAGTACTTGAAAAATCACGAAGGTTATTGGTAAGCAGTGGCGAAAGACATTGGCAGAGCAGGAGCATCACCTAAGGTTGCTGGAGTCTTTATGCACTTTACATCTTGTAGTTATAAATGTAATCGTTACTTTGAAGATGAAGTAGGAATTCCTAGATGATAATTGATTTTTTCTCTTCAATAATTCAGGGGGATTGACGCACCATGATTAACCTAACAACGATAAAATTCTACATACTTATTGTGATAGCAATCGTATTTGTAACAGTTGATTGGGTAATTACTGGAACGCCACCAACTGTAAACTTTGAGTCTACGTATATTAGAGTTACCCTGTTAATGATTGCCATGATGGTCGTAGCATTATGGTTTCGGAATAATAACAGTAAGAAGGATTGATAAACAGACTAGTAAAGGCGGTCATCCGTGTACCCTAGTCTTTATTTAACCTATCAAGTCGATAACGTTTTCCATTGAAGACTTGACTCCTGTTAGCTTGTTTTTTGTGTGAGTTGACGTGCGGGGTTCGATTGATACAATGAAGAGAATAACAATGTATCCGAAGGAGAGGCTCTTGATGAAGTACGAACGTGTTCGTTCCAAAAAGATCTATGAAGAGGTGGCAGACTCCTTAAAAGGCGCCATTGAAAAAGGAGATCTAAAACCTGGTGATCGGTTGGAATCGGTAGAAAAACTTGCCGAACGATTCGCTGTTGGGCGCTCGGCCATTCGCGAGGCGTTAAGTGCGCTACGGGCGACGGGTCTCGTTGATATTCGGCACGGAGAAGGCACGTTCGTTCGTTCGTATGAGTCGATTGATTTAAAAATCCCATACTCCTCGTTGTTGCTCGTGAATCCGAAAGAAATTAAAGAGTTGCTTGAAGTACGTAAAATATTAGAAGTCGGCTCTGTGCAAGCCGCTGCCAAGCATCGGACGGAAGAGGATTTACAACAAATGAAGGAAGCCCTTCATCTAATGAACATTCATATGGACGATGAGAAGCTTGGAGAGAAAGCAGATTGGGCGTTTCATATGCAAGTGGCTCGTGCCTCGAAAAACGACATGCTCGTGCGCCTATTGCAAAGCGTCGCTGACCTCACCGTCGAAACGATGCTCGAAACGAGAAGAATCTGGCTATATTCAGAAAAAGTACGTGCCGAGCAATTACACGAAGAGCATATGGCGATTTATACCGCGATCGAAAAACGACAAGTCGCTCGCGCTGGAGAGCTGATGATGGACCACTTGCAAAGTGTGGAAAGTTTGCTAAGTCAATATATTAATTAGGTTATTGCCGTTCTCAGGGAAACAAACCCGATCGGGTCCAATCGATGTTGGGGTTCTAGTGACTTGGGGCGCTGGGGATGTAATGAACTCATCATAGATCTCGTCTATTCGGGATGTTCTATTGATATCAAGAAAAAATCGTATCCGTTTTTAAATTTCCCTCTTCTATATAGAATGAACTAAATACGTTCTTGACTTGCACTGTTTAGTTTTGGGTTGGAGGGGCAGCGTGGTGCTCTTTTGCACAGTTTGTCCCAACTTGCGCGCAGATTTCAGGCTGGAGTGCCAACGACTCGTCGGCCCCAGCAGGCCGAAGCCAAACCGGACTCGGTTCGGCGTGGGGATGTACACATGACCTTATGATCTGTTACCGAGTTTGCACATTCTGTTCCCTAGTTTATGAGAATATATCGCTTTTCTTGCGATCTTCCCCAACTTGAGAACAGTTCGGTCGCAACTCGAGCACAGTTTCCACTTTACCGAGCTACCCATTGGTTCTTAAAGAAATTCTTTTGTTCAACTTATATAGCACCGAGCAGGGCGAAAATTTTACCATAGAGCTCCCTATGGTAAGATTTCTTTTCTTTTCCGCGTTTCGTTGTTGCAAATGCTACCATAGCCAGACGAGCCACTCATAAATACCCGTAAGTAAAAACATCTCGCTTTTTGTGCAACTCGTGAATGCGAACCCTCCGACCTATTTGCGAGTTTCAATTTCCTTTTTCGGTGACCTCTCAAACGTATGCGATAGATTTTGCACGTTGTATGGAAGGGGAATGATTGCTTGCCCTCGGGCCTGTCTGTCGATCCACGTTCAGCGTGTGACGAGATCCCTCTCAACGACGAGCAACCATCGGCACCTAAGGTGCCGAAATGAAACCGAACTTGTGTCGGCATGGTCCATGCCGATCTTTGACGCTAGAGGGTCGTCGACAGGGCATTTCCACAAAACGAGTCGCTAGTTGTGAAGGTGAAGAGAAGACAAGAACCGTTTACGCTAGTATCCCGAATAAGCAGGTAGCATTCGAAGAATTTCTGACCGGTACGCTTTCCAAAGTGTGCACGCTAACTGCGTGGTTCTCACACATTTTTTTGTGACAATCCTCCCTCAAATGGGCTACTTTATGGCACGGAATGCCTCATATATTTTGATTTGTGACAATATGAGACGCTTAAGTGACAATCGACGATAATAATGTTGGTTTTCCGGAATGAACGGTCACACAAACGCATATTTGTGACACTTCGAGTACTTCTAAAAAACCACTGGCTGTTTTGCACGCCAAACGATAAGAGCAAACCGATATTGCCCGATCGTCTGGAGCCACACCATTCATTCCTCTGCCACAAAGCCCGATTCTTCGTAACTTTGAAAACCTTTTCTTGAACTATGAAAGCGTTTCACTTATAATGGTCTGCATATAGACATAAGGTCATCTGATGACTTAGGGGTAGGGAGCGTTTATAATGAGTGAAGGGTTATTAAGTTTGATTGCGATTTTACCGATCGTTGCGGTATTTTTCTTTCTTGTTATTTTACGTTGGCCGGCGAAAGTGGCGATGCCAATCGCGTTCGTTGTCACTGTGATCATCTCTTTATTTGTTTGGGATGTTCCCGGTTCACAAGTCGCTGCTGCAGCTACAAATGGTCTAGTTACAGCGCTTGAAGTTGCCATTATTGTGTTCGGCGCGTTGCTTTTATTGAATACACTCAAAGAGAGTGGAGCGGTTCAGACGATCCGTAATGGATTTACGCAAATTTCTCCGGACAGAAGAATTCAAGTCATTATTATTTGTTGGTTGTTCGGTACGTTTCTTGAAGGTGCTGCCGGTTGGGGGGCGCCAGCGACAATTATCGGTCCGTTACTCATTGCTGTAGGTTTTCCGGCGATGGCCGCGGTGATGGTTGCGCTCATGTTGCAATCTGCCCCTGTTTCTTTCGGTGCAATTGGAACACCGATTCTTGTCGGTGTAGGGTCAGGGCTTGAAGGCAATGAGATCGTCACGAACTTTATTTCAAATTCTACATATTCGGATTACAACGCATTCATTACCGATGTCGGTGCGCAAGTGGCAATTTTTCATGGAATCATCGGTACATTTATTCCTCTTTTTATGGTGGCGATGCTCACGTTCTTCTTCGGCAAAAACCGTTCGTTTAAAGAAGGGTTGGCCATCTGGAAATTTGCGATTTTCGGAGGGTTGGCATTCACCGTCCCATCCGTCCTTGTAGCCAATTTATTAGGGCTGAATTCCCAGCGCTATTAGGAGGCCTCATTGGACTTGCAATCGTGATCCCTGCGGCAAGAAAAGGGTGGTTCATGCCAAAGCATCATTGGGACTTCCCTGAGAAGAAGCATTGGGAGCCAGAATGGCTAAGCAACATGAAGTTATCGTTGGATCGTGCCCCTTCAGGCGGATGACAAGTCTAAGAGCTTGGATGCCGTATGTCCTTGTTGCTCTCATCTTAATTGTCATTAAAATCGACTGGCTTCCGTTCCAAGATTGGATTGCACGTACAGAGATCGCGGTTTCTTCACTATTTGGCACAGACATTGATATTAGCAGTGTGATTTTAGACATACCGGGCATGACGCTCATTGCGGTTTCAATCATTTGTATCTGGTTACATCAATTGTCATTCAAACAATACTGGTCCGCTGTAAAAACATCATTTAAAACGGTTTCGGGAGCGATTATTGCACTTTTGTTCTCGGTACCACTCGTCCAAATCTTCATCAATACCGATGTAAATCTCTCAGGGCTCGAAAGTATGCCGCTCACAATGGCGAATTGGCTCGCGAATTTCACCGGTGATTTGTATCCGTTATTTGCCCCGATTGTTGGTGCGTTAGGCGCCTTCGTTGCTGGAAGTAACACGGTGAGCAACATGATGTTCTCGCTATTCCAGTTTGGTGTAGCCGATGAATTAATGATGAGCCGCTAATCATTGTCGCATTGCAAGCTGTCGGTGGAGCTGCTGGGAACCTGATTTGCGTGCATAACGTCGTCGCTGCTTCAGCTTCCGCGGGTATCTCTGGTAAAGAAGGAACGTTCATTCGAAGAATGATGATCCCGCTCACGTATTACCTCGTGTTTGCAGGGGGGCTTGGTATGATCGCTATTCACGGCTCTGGAATCGGAACAGCCATTCTCGGTGCGGTAGCTCTTTTCATCATTGCCATGATCATCATTGGACAAAAAAAGAAACAAGAACTGGACGGTTTGCATTACAATAAAGAAAACATATTTCATCAATAACGTAAAAGGAGTGAATGGACATGAACGTTTCCTTGTTTATCACGTGTCTTGGGGACCATTTCTACCCGAATGCAGGTCGTGCGACAGTGGAACTGTTGGAACGATTTGACTGCCGTGTAGATTTCCCAGCTTCGCAAACATGTTGTGGTCAGCCGGCGTTTAATAGCGGCTATCATGAGGATGCGAAAAAGGCGGCAAAGCAGACCATCACCGCCTTTCAAGATTCGGAATACGTCGTCACGCCTTCTGGCTCATGCGCAGCCATGCTCCATGAATACTCACATCTTCTGAGTGACGACAAGGAGTGGGAACAGAAGGCAGAAGCGTTGGCAGAAAAGACATTTGAAGTGACGGAGTTTCTTGTAAATGTACTTGGAGTCGAAGATACAGGCGCGCGTTTTCAAGGAACGGCAACGTACCACACGTCTTGCCATATGACGAGGCTTCTCGGTGTGAAAGATGCACCGATGAAGTTGCTAGAAAACGTAAAAGGGTTAGAGATGATTGACTTACCAAACAAGCATGATTGCTGTGGGTTTGGCGGTACGTTTGCCGTGAAAATGCCACAGATTTCTACAGAGATGGTACAAGAGAAAGCCGATTGTGTAAGAGAAACGAATGCAGACATTTTAATCGGAGCGGATGCCGGTTGTTTAATGAACATTGGAGGGAAGTTGTCACGGGAAAAAAGCGGTGTTCGCGTAATGCACATTACCGAAGTCTTGAATCATCAATAATACGTAGAGGAGGACGATTCCGTGCCATTACGAGTAGGTAGCGATGCATTTGCCGAGCGAGTTGACACAGGTCTGGAAGATGCGTTCATGCGAGGGGCGGTACGCTCAGCGCAAGAGCGTTTGCGGGAGCGTAAACATACATCCTCAGAGCAGCTCGGGGATTGGGAAGCGTGGCGTGATCACGGAGAGGAAATCCGTACACATACGCTCAATCATTTAGACTATTACTTGGAACAGCTGAGCGACAACATTGCTGAAATGGGTGGGCACGTATTCTTCGCAGAAACGGCGGAAGAAGCGAATGCATACGTGCGTGAAGTTGCCAGGAAAAAAGAAGCGAAAAAGATTGTTAAATCAAAGTCGATGGTCACCGAAGAAATCTCGTTAAATGAAGTGCTCGAAGCCGATGGCCGAGAAGTGATCGAGACAGACCTAGGCGAATACATTCTCCAAATCGATGATCACGACCCACCTTCTCACATTGTCGCGCCTGCACTTCATAAAAACCGCTCCCAAATTCGTGATGTGTTTAAAGAGCGGAAAGGGTACAGCGAAACAGATGATCCAGATGAACTCACACGTTTCGCTCGTGAACAGCTTCGCCAAGAGTTTTTAGATGCTGACCTTGGCATTACCGGTTGCAACTTTGCGGTCGCAGAATCAGGTTCAATTTCACTTGTGACGAATGAAGGAAACGCGAGACTTGTAAGTGCATTGCCAAAAACGCAAGTAACCGTCATGGGGATGGAGCGGATCGTTCCAACTTGGGAAGAGCTCGACGTATTGGTCAGTCTGCTTTGTCGAAGTGCGGTTGGGCAAAAGCTAACGTCATACATTACAGGCCTCACTGGACCGAAAACAGAAGGCGAGGTGGACGGTCCAGAAGAATTTCACCTCGTCATCGTCGATAACGGACGCTCCAAAATCTTAGGCACACAATTTCAATCCGCATTGCACTGTATCCGTTGTGCTGCTTGTGTGAACGTGTGCCCAGTCTATCGTCACGTCGGTGGTCATGCGTACGGGTCCATTTATAATGGACCGATTGGCGCGGTCCTTACACCGCTTCTCGATGGGTATGAGAACAATAAAGACTTGCCATATGCTTCGTCATTATGCGCAGCGTGTACAGAAGCTTGTCCAGTAAAGATTCCGTTGCATGAACATCTGATTGCTCACCGCCAAATCATTACCGAAAAAGAAAAGTTAGGGTCTATGCCTGAGCGTTGGTCAATGAGGCTATTTGGTACCGGCGTGAGTAGTTCTAAACTTTATCGTCTCGCTTCTAAGAATGCTCACCTTGCCTTAAAGCCTTGGACAAAAGGGGATCGCATATCTTCGGGACCGAGCTTAATTAAAGAATGGACACGTTCACGTGATCTACCTGCTCCTTCTCGCGACCGTTTTCGCGATTGGTGGATGCGTCGTGGCAAAGGAGATGGTCAAGATGAGTAGAGGTACGGTCCAAAATCGGAAATCATTTCTGAACAACATTGCAGAAAAGATGGGTAGAGCGCGTGTCGACCACGTGGAACGCCCAGTTTATAAGCACCGCCCTCAATGGGATGTGTATGCAAATGCGACGCCTGATGAACTGCTCGACGTATTCAAAGAGCAGTGCCAGCACATTCATACAGATGTGATCGAAGTTGAAAAAAGTGGTGTCGCCAAAGCGGTAGCAGAAACGTTCGGTCGTTATCAAGCACAGTCGTATCTTATGTGGGACGATCCCCGGCTTAAAGATGTGGGTCTAGATGATCGTTTTCAAGAGCAGATGAAGCAACTGGACGTGGACACATTTATTTGGGACCCGGAAAGTGATGAGAACATTCGGGTTGCCGAACAAGCAACGGTCGGGATTACGTACAGCGACATGACACTTGCCGAGTCTGGGACAGTCGTATTGTTCAGTTCAAGTGAAAAAGGCAGAGCGGTAAGCCTCTTACCCGAGACGTATATTGCCATTATCCCGAAAAGTTCTCTTGTACCGAGAATGACACAAGCGACTTACGAAATTCATCAACGGGTAGAAAATGGTGAACGCTTGCCGTCTTGCATCAATTTCATATCCGGACCCTCTAACAGCGCAGATATTGAAATGAGCCTAGTCGTCGGCGTGCACGGACCGGTAAAAGCAACGTACATCGTGTTTGACGATGAGTAATTCGCTTATATAGAAAAACGTCCCGATCTTTTTGATCGGGACGTTTTTCAAACCGATGTTCTACCTTATAAATGGAATCGACAGCGGATATTTGTATAACTCACCGTTCGATGCTTTGACGGTCGCAATGATAACGAATACGATCCAGCAATGCCGACGATAAATACGAGCACGAAGCCAATAAATACGAATATGAGAATAGATGAGACGATCGCATAAATGAAATAAGAAATCTGAAAATTGACGGCGGCTTTTCCGTGCGCATCCACATATTCAGACTCATGACGTTTGATGAGCCAAAGAATGAGAGGAGCAAAAAGTGTAGCTAACGGAATGATGAAGCCAGAAAATGCACTTAAATGCAGAAACAACCCATACGTTCGTTCTGTTGAAGCATCCATTGAAAACCACTCCCGATAAAACGTGATTATTCAATGTATTCATGGTACGTTGGCATTATGTTAAGGGGTGTGGACACGTGCGATTCGCAAAGATTCTAACGATGATTGGTAGTGTTTTTCTAGCCATGGTCGGTCTGATCTATTTTTTTCAAGAGCAAATCATTTTTCACCCAACCGCTGTGGATGAGGCACAAACGGCCCGGTTAGAGGCTGCGGACGGTGTGGAAGAGATGATTGTACAAACACCGGACGGCACGCTGTTACACGGGTGGTTCGTTGGGAATTCAAAACAGGACATGATCCTTTATTACGGTGGCAATGCCGAAAATGTGTCGGACAAAGCGGCCGAAGTGAACGAGCGCTGGCCAGAAAGAAATGTCGTACTCATGAATTACCGGGGATACGGTGCAAGCGAAGGTACGCCAGGTGAAGAAGAATTATTTTCGGATGCGCTGTACGTGTATGATGAAGTGGCCGAGAACGCTGAACAAATCACGGTGATGGGCAGGAGCTTAGGAACGGCTGTTGCCGCGTATGTGGCGGACAACCGCGACGTTGACCGTGCGATTTTCGTGACCCCTTTTGATCGGCTAGCAAGCGTAGGTGCCGCGCAATTCCCGTTTTTACCGGTTGATTTGTTGTTGCGCCATCCGTTTGATACGAAGGAACATTTGCAAGACGTGAGCGCACCGATGCTCATGATCGTTGCCGGTGATGATGAAGTAGTCCCCTTCGAGCGTAGCCGTGCCTTGTATGAATCACAAGACACAGCTGAATGGATCGTCATTGGCGAGCACGGGCACAACACGATTCATACAGACCCAACGTATTGGGATCGGATTGAGCGCTTCTTAGAAACGAAGTGATAAACAAGTGAGGCTACCGTCTTGCTTTTCAAACTCAGACATGTCTAGCTCAATAATGGGCAGACCGAGTTTTTGCAATTGTGCACGAGTTTGTGGATAACCTTTTGGCATGATTAAATGATCGTTGATCCGTAGGCAGTTGGCCGCATACGCTTCTTCATCCGGCACAACGATTCGATCAAACGTTGTAAACGCTGGGTCTTGTACGAATTCGCCTGCGACGAGCATGTAATTGTCTCCCATATACGTACAACCTGTTTTAAGGTGAAGAATGTGCTGCACCGGAACGGTCGAACTACTCACATTAAAGCGTGTTAGGATCTCCATTAACTGCGTGGCGCCTTTTTCATTCGTACGAGCTGATATGCCGATGTAAACATGGTTATCCACCGAAGCACGTCGCCGCCTTCAAGTGTGCCAGGGGAGACGATCGTTTCAGTTGTGTTAAATAACGGCGTGAGCGTGTCTCTCATAAGTGCCGTTTCTTCGATTCGCTCACGTGTGCCCGGTCGAGTCAAAATCGCGCAATCCGGCAACACGACAGCAGGGTCTTCCACAAAAGTCGAATCAGGAAAACGATCATCAGCAGGAAGAACGGTTATTTGAACTCCGCAGTCTTTAAGCGCTTGAACGTAGTTGGCATGTTGCTCACGGGCGCGGGCAAGATCAGGTTTTCCAAGGGTGGCGTCGGTGAGACCTGAGCTAAAATTTTCACTAACTTCTTTCACGATGGCATGTGTAATCTTCATGGTCTGTTCACCTCATTAATTGTTATGTAAGCAGCTTATAGAAATAGAGTTCATCATGGTAGACATCGTCTATGCAAAGGGATGCGTAGCGAATGCCTTCCTGTTCATAACCGAGTGATGAATAAAGGGATATGGCGGCGTGATTGTGGACAAGTGTGGTCAGTTCTAAACGGTGCACGCCGGCGCTTTCTGCCCACGTCTCTGCGTGTTGCATGAGCTGTGACCCTACACCTTGCCCTCTTGCCCGCTCGTCAACACCGATCACAACAAATGCTCGGTGCTTGGTTCTTCGTAAGTCATTTCCCATCATAAATACATAGCCACAGAGTGCTTCGTTATGATTTACAGCAACAAACCAGCGGCTATGCGGGGTATGTTGAATGTTTTGAATGTGCTTTTCTAATCCATCCGGGCGTGCTTTTCGCTCACCAGGGTGATACAGCATCACATTCGATGCGTCAACGTCCTTTAATAGACGAGCGAGTGGTGCTGCGTCCTCTCGAGTGACCTCTCTCACGAACATACAAAAAACTCCTATCATTTTTTCTTATCCCTACCTATTCGACATCGTTAGTCGTGTTTTCCTTCAAGCTACCGTAAACTATTTATAGAAGGAGTGATGAAAATGAGTGACTTTAAGAAAACCGTTCAACAAACGTTTTCCTCTGCCTCTGCCAATTATGTCACGAGTCAACTGCATGCCAAAGGTGAGGACTTGCGTCTGCTCGTGGCCGAGTTGGAGCATAACAAGTATGAACGTTTGTTAGACATTGCGACCGGGGCGGGTCACGTGAGTTTAGCCGCAGCTCCCCACGTGAATGAAGTAACGGCGATGGACTTAACGAAAGAAATGCTTGGGACGGCCGAGGCGTTCATCACAAAGAACGGTTTTGAGAATGTATCCTACGTTGAAGGGGACGCAGAAAAGCTAGATTTTCCCAATTCATCGTACGATGTTGCTGTATGCCGCATTGCGGCTCACCACTTTGAACGCCCAGATCAATTCCTTGAAGGGGCGCACCGTGTCATCCAAACTGGAGGTAGCTTATACATCTTGGACAACACCGCACCTGAAAATGATGATTGGGACGAGTTTTATAATACGGTTGAAAAGAAGCGTGACCCGAGTCATTTCCGTGCGTGGAAGAAAAGCGAGTGGGTTCAGATGGTTGAACGTGCAGGCTTTACTGTAGAGCGTGTCCAACGCTTTACGAAAACGTTTCTCTTTACAGATTGGTGCGATCGTTTGGACGTACCGAACGAAACGAGAAAAGAATTGACCGATTTGTTGTTAGCATCATCAGACGACCATAAACAGAAATTCAACATCATCACAAAAAGAGATGAACTACATTCGTTTGCTGGGGAGTCCATCCTTTTGCACGCGGTGAAGAACTAGAGAACTGCGGGGACATTTGTCCCCGCAGTTGGTCTATATAAACAGTAAACCGATCGCTATCGGAATGAATGACCAGATGAGAATAATGACGCAAAAGCCCATAATGTCACGGACCTTAAGTCCAGCAATCGCGAGAAGTGGCAACGTCCAAAACGGCTGAATCATGTTCGTCCACGCGTCCCCCCAAGCAACCGCCATCGCAATTCTTGCCGGCTCTGCACCGATTTCATAGGCAGCACTCATCATAATCGGTCCTTGAACAGCCCACTGACCACCACCAGAAGGGACGAAGAAGTTCACAATGGCGGCGCTAATAAATGTGAAAAGTGGGAACGTCGCTTCATTGGAAATGAGGATAAACATTTCCGACATCATATCCGATAAACCTGATTCGACCATCATGCCCATGATCCCTGCGTAAAACGGGAACTGAATAATGATGCCACCGGCGTTACGTACCGCATCACTCACTGTTTTTAGAAATCTTCGTGGCGTTTTGTGCAACAATATACCTAGGAAAAGAAACGTGAAATTAACGATGTTTAAATTAAGATCCAAACCGTTTTGTACGAAATGCATGACGACGAATATGAGTCCAAGGCCCCCGATAACGAGCGAGATGATCTGACTGTTTTCTAATCGATCAGCTGCTGTTTTTGGCTTGTCATCGATCGTTTCTTCCTTAGCCGCGGCTTGCTCGGTAAAGACAGGCTCAATTTTTTGTGATGAGTCTGCAGCTCTCATGAGCAGTCGGTTCATAATGGGCAGTAAGATGACCATTGTAATGACGATGAACAAGTTAAATGGTGAAAACAATGTCTCCCCGATGGGGATTGTCCCCATCATATCTTCGAGAAAGTGACCGGGTGTGGCGATGGTGAGTGGGATGGAGCCAGATAGTCCGCCGTGCCAGACGAGCATCCCACTGTAAGCGGAGGCGACGAGCAAGCGGAAGTTCACTTTGGGCACTTGTTGGACGACGTGGCGTGCGAACAGTGCCCCGATGACTAAGCCAAACCCATAGTTAATGAGGCAGGCAAAGGTTGCGACGAGGGTGACGAGCATGATTGCTTGTCCAGGTGTATTGGCGAACAATGCTAAGCGGGCAAGGATGCTTTTTACGACAGAACTATTTGCGAGTATGTAGCCGGTCACGACGATCAAAGACATTTGCATAGCAAACTCTAGTAAGTCCCAAAACCCTTCTCCCCAAAACTGCACCATGGCAATGGGTGAGCTGTCGGTGATGAAAATGCCGAGCAAAAAGACGATAAAAGTTAAAATAAGGGCGAAAAGAAAGGCATCGGGCAAATAGCGTTGGACAATTCGATCGCAAAAACGTGTTACGTGCGTAAACATGAGCTAGACACCTCTTTTGTTATATTATTTGAATAATCATACCATTTAATTTATTTGGTTGTGGAAAGAATTTTGCGATCTAAGGTACACTAATACGAGAAGCTTAGGAGGTGGACGGTTTGGAAACAAACCCGCATGATTTTTTGTATGAAATGTTACGTACGCCCTCGCCATCAGGAAGAGAAGAGCAACTGCAAGAGAAATGGTTGGAATACGTGAAGTCTTCCGCAGATGAGCTACGAACTGACGGGGCAGGAAATGCGTATGCGATTTTACAGCCAGAGGCGCCGTTTCGCGTATTGCTTGCTGGGCATAGTGATGAGATTGGATTTATGATTAAGCATATTGATGAGTCTGGCTTTTTGCGTGTGGAACCTCTTGGCGGCATTAGTCCGTTGCCCGCGCTCGGCATGCGTGTAACCATACTCGGAACTAACGGGACAATTACTGGGATTATTGGCACAAATGCTGAACATCATGGCGGGGCAAAAGAGAAAATGACGACCGATGATTTGTACATCGACTGTGGCGTTACGACGAAAGCAGAAATCGAGCGTTACGTACAAATTGGCGATCCTGCTGTATATGAGATTGAACCGCAACGGTTATTGAACGAAAGTTTAAGTGGAAGAGGGCTTGATAATCGTACGGGATCGTATATCGTTGCAGAAGTTATCCGCAGATTAAAGGATGAAACGCTTTCTGTAGGCGTGTATGGTGTGAGTACGGTCAATGAAGAAACGAATATGGGGGGTGCGTTTTTTGCAGGTGCGATGACGAAGCCGACGATCGCGATCGCGCTGGATGTGACGTTTGCGACGGATTTCCCAACTGCTAATCCCCAGAAAAATGGGGATGTCCGCTTACAAAAGGGTCCTGTATTAGCAAAAGGAGCGCCGATTAACCGAAAGGTGAATGAATTGCTTGAACGTGCGGCCAAAGATGAAGGGATTTCTCTTCAGTATGAATTGACACCCAAAACAACAGGGACGGATGCTGACCAGTTGCGTTTGACCGGTTCTGGCGTGCCGGTTGCTGTTTTGTCATTGCCACTTCGGTATATGCATGCACCCCGAGAAATGATTTCTCTACAAGACATTGAGCAAGAAATCACACTGTTAACACGTTTCATTTTAAATTTAACGGGAAAAGAAGATGTAAAACCTGTTCACGTTCCGAAGTAAAGGGTAAAGGAGAGGATTGAGCATGGCAAAGATACTTATTCTTACAGGTGACGCAGTAGAAGCGTTGGAAGTATTTTATCCGTACTATCGTTTTCTCGAAGCAGGCATGGAAGCGGACATTGCGTCTCCGTCTGTGAAATCGTTGTACACCGTCAACCATGATTTCATCGAAGGATACGAGACATTTGTGGAAAAGCCTTCGTATGAACTCCAAAGTCATATTGCATTTGCGGACGTTCGCCCCGAAGATTATGATGGATTGATTTTGCGGGAGGACGCGCCCTGAGTACATTCGCATGCATGAACATACCCCGGCGATTGTGAATCACTTTCTAGATGAGAACAAACCGGTCGGCGCAATTTGTCACGCGGTACAAGTGTTTGCAGCGGTTGCTGGAGAACGTTTGAAAGGCCGGGAGTTGACCGCGTACGCTGCGTGTAAACCTGAAGTTGAGGCTGTCGGTGCGACGTTTCGATCAGAGAAAGTGTATGTCGACGGCAACCTCGTATCTGGTCATGCGTGGGATGACTTACCTGGCTTCATGAGAGAGTTTATGAAACTCATCCAGTAGAGGAGGCTTCTATGAACGGAAAAGCGATTGCGTCACTCGTATTAGGTATCGCATCTTTCTTTATTTCTTGGTTTGGCTTTTTAACCGCCGTGGTCGGTATCGTTCTCGGCATGATGGCCCGAAGAGAAATTGGTTCCGGAGGCGAAGGAGCTGGAGTAGCGATTTCAGGAATTATTATTAACGGTATTTCTATTTTGCTAAATGTGTTGCTATTAGTGCTAGGTATTGCTTTTTTAGGCATGTTTTTGTAACTTTGTTGACGCTTGCAACGTACATCTGTTGCAAGCTTAATTTTGGGGTGAGAAATGTTGAAAAGAACTGGGGAATTGGTGTTAAGCATTATTGGGCTAACTCTACACGGGTTTATGAGTTTCATCGTTTTAGTCTTCGCGTTACAAATTCACTTTCTTTTCGGAGTAGGAAGAAACTTTGCTGAAGCAGATCCATTCGTAACTCCTGAAGACCTGTATGCGTTTGACTCGTCCTCGGTATACTTGTCCCTTTTACGTGGTTCGTTACGATTTTGCAATTTATAGCCATCGTTCCCGCAGCAATGGCACTCTATTGGTATCGAAGCAAAGCAAAACGAGCGGGCATTATATTTATTGTTGTCGGTGCTTTAAGCATTATCATCACAGTGGGATTGGGATTCTTTTACGGTGGTTTATACGTAGCAGCGGGCATTATGTTGCTCGTTAGAAAGCCGCCACTGAGAGAAGATAAACCGGTAGAGAACATTTACGGAGCTGACGAGCGCTTGCAAGAAATTGAGGAAGAGCAGATGGAGCGAAAAGAACGGTTTGAGGACCAAGAAAAAACGGACGAACGCACGTAACAATACGTGTGCTCGCCCGTTTTTTCTTGTTTTATTGTTCATGAACTTCTAAGCGCAAATCGGTAAGCTCTTCTGAGAAACTACCCAGTTTATCAAAAGAAGCCATCAGTTCATGAAAACTGGATTGGAACTGTTCAACGGTCGTCGTAAATCCTTCAATCGCAGCAAAGTTCTCTCCGGCTGCTTCGGTAGAGTCAGCTAAACGCTTTTTAATCGTATTCGTTACATCGTTCATGTGATTCGCTTTGTTACTCAAAGCTTCGATGCTTTCGTGGAATTCACTTACATGGTTTTGTGTCTCTTCGATCTGACTTCGAATCGATTCTAGTGCATGTTGTGTGTTGGCAGCAAGTGTTCCAACTTCATTAGCGACGACCGCGAAGCCACGTCCGTATTCTCCAGCTCGAGAAGCCTCAATACTCGCATTTAATGAGAGCACTTTCGTCTTCTTTGCAATCTCCCAAATGGTTTGAGTCACTTTACCAATATTCATCGAGCTTTCGTTCAACAAAGAGAGCTTATCTCGGGACCTTTCCACATCGGATACCATTGCTTCAAGATTGGTCATTGATTCGCTAATATCAGATTGCGCTTCTAGCATGTTGTTTTGCATGTGCTGAGAATCTTGATACAACGATTGCAACCCGGTCGTCACGCGTTCAGTATCGGACCTTTGATTGCTTACGTGGGCTTTCATGTCACTAGAATGTTCAGCAAGATCTTTCGCTGCTTTTGTGAGTTGTTCATTCTGAGAAAGACGAGCTTCGTTGTATTGTGTAAGCGAGTCTGCGTACGTCCCGATGTATGTGCCAATTGCGATTTGCATATCTAGAGAACAGAGCCGCTGGAAAGATTGAAGGATCGACAAGGCATCCTTTTTTGGAAGCTCATTTATTACGAGCGATAGCATTTCATTTTGAATCCGTGTGTAGGCAGCGATATACCATTGTTCACTAAGCCCAATTCGGTAATGAATCGCACCGACGACGTGACGGTGTTTCAAATATTCAGCGCCAATCTTTCCAGAAAACATATCCAAAAGGTAACTTGAAAACATGCGTTTTAGACGATCAACAGATGAGTGATTGTCAATGATTGAACGAAGATGGGGGTCTTTAACAATGGGTTCATAAAACCGATCAACGAGTGACTCTACATGCTGATTAACGAACGATTGAATGCTGTGCAAGCGTTCTATATCTTCAGCTGTAAACCCTGTAAATCCAATCAAGTCGCGCTCGTTGCCCTGAATCAATTCTTGATAATAATCGGAATACGTGAATGTTTGTGTACTCGTCGTCATCAAACCACCTCTATCTGTTATTTCGGCACATAGAGTAAATTGTTTATTTCTATTTAGATTACAGAGAGTCTCGATTTAAAGATTCATTAAAGTTCTTCGCTAGTCGACGATAATATACATAAAAACCCATCCAATGAAGGGCATAAAAAAGGGTGAAGAGCGCAACAGCTAGCAGTAGCGGTAATGGTCGAAGCGGAACCCAACTTACAATCAGAGCAATAGAAAAATAAACGATGATCGAAGTCGCATAATGAACAATTGTCGCTTTTAACGTACTCCAATTCTCAAGATCAAAGACGAAAGACGATAGAGAGAAGTATACACCGACAAGCATGCCTCCGAGCATATTTCTCCATATTTCCGCGACCGGAGGGTTGAGATCAATGATCATGAGATACGTCAAAAACACAAACGTGACAATGCCGCCAGCCCCAATTCCAGCAAAAAAGCGGTAAATAATTTCTTTTGCCATGAATATTACCCTCCTGTCAAAATATTGCGCAATGTTTTCACATATTTGCGCGATACGTATTCTTTATTTCCTGATTTGAAAAACACACAAAGGTTTCCGTTAAAAGAAACTTCAAATCGATCAATCTGGTCGATGTTTCCGATTACAGACTTAGAAAACCGCACAAACGTAAAGTCAGTGAGAAGTTCTTCAAGTTCGTACAATTTGTGTTTCATTTCATAACGCTTTTCTCCAATGGCCGCAAACACTTTCCGGTCTTCGGCATACAAATAATCAACCTCGCCAGGCGTGACAACAAACGAAGTATCTCCATCTTCTGCAAGTAGACGAAATGGACTACTCGATGGTTGGCTCTGTTCATTTAATGACCGCATTAATTGCTCTAACTCTTGACTCCATTCTGCTGCGTGGATCGTGATCGACGTTTCCGGATGGTTTTCATTAATGTCGATATGAATTCTCATTACCAGCAGCCTCCTCGTTTATAAGTATACGATACACGTCGTTATGTAGAGTTTATCGTGCGTAAGATGCATTCCAGAAGGAATATCATGCACTTTTTAGTTCCTAACAAACAGCTACGTATTCATTATAGAGAAGGTTGTATAAAAACAAAATAAAAAAAGAAGCAAAGAGCGTTGCTCCATCCACTCGAGTAGGTATAAGATACTAATTTTTATCAATGTGAAGATATATTCATCGACCATAAGATCCAAAATTCTATAGTTTTTAAGGGTTTATATTGAATAGTTTATTCATTTTGTATAATAGTCGCATGTCAAAACTCTTGAGGTAGTAACAAATTAATGGTAAATTAGTAATAATGATCGTGATTAGAAGAGGTGGAAATAGTGGCAGTCCAATTTATCGTCGCAGACCAGGACCAAAATAACCATATCGGATTAAAGTGGGCCATTGAAGCTATGGACACCCATTACCAAGTTCAAAGTTTCGTGGCTACGAGCGGAGAACTACAAGACGCGCTTAGGCACCCGTTTCCTCACATATTAATCCTAGAGATTGATTTATTTGATGATGAGCAATTTTCTGATTTGAGTAGAACGCTACAGCACTTTTCTGGGAAATTGATTGTTTTTGTTAATGATGAGACCTTTAAAACGATGCAACGTACCGTTGAGCTCCAAGCGAATGGCGTCATAAGAAAGCCTGTCGATACAGAAGATTTGAAAGAATGCATAGAGTACGTTATGCAAAATGAAGGACGTAAGCACACGTCTTATCAAGACGCGATTCATATGTCTGAAAGCGAACAGTTATCCAAACAACTTCTTTCACTAGAAACACAACATGAGCAAGAATTTAGCATGCTCATGTTTCGGCCAAGAAACCGGGATCCAATTGCGTTATTCCAGTATCTTCAAGAACTGGAGTCATTACATAATTTTGAATATACGTTAACGATGATGGATGACTGTGTAGTCGTTGTTATTCATCATCATTCGACGAAGACATACAACGTTCCAAGTGAATGTTTAAACCAATGGCAACATAAAGAAGAGAACCCACTCGTTGTTGCTTACTTTGTATCTACAGGTAAAAGTACCTATCGTCAAGCATACCTCGCTTGTCGCCAAGCATTTTCTAACACATACTTCAGTGGCCTAGGTAAAGTACTCATTGCCAATCGGGTAAGTAATTCGAACGCCATTGATTTCCCATATTTAACGCATTTAGAGAAAAAACGGCTATTGGACTTTCTGCAATATACCGACGATGGAGGATTCTTAGAATGGGTGAAAGGTTGGTTGTATGAGTGTGAATCATCGTACCGTGGGTTAGTATATACGAGAAATCGTTCAACTTCCGTCATTGAGAGTCTCTATCATGAGCTTGATCATTCAATTGATAAAGAAGAGGAAACAATGCAACGTCTTAGCACTTTACTTAGACGTGTGCACTATGCTGACCATGCTGAGGAAGTACTGGACATATTGCAAAAGGGATTTTCACTCATGTTGGAACTTCAAGAAAGTGAAAAGTCTACCGTCTCGGTAGAAATTGTGAAGACAGCAATGAATTATATGAGGAGCCAATATGACAATCCTTATCTTACGCTAAGAGATGTTGCCCTCGTCGTCGATCGAAACCCTTCATATCTGGGCCAGTTGTTCGTTCAGCATGAAGGTGGAACGTTTCGGCAAGTGTTACGAGATATGCGGTTAATCGCTGCTATGAAGAAGCTATCCATGACTCGCCAATCTGTAAAACACTTAGCCTTTGATGTCGGCTATCGTGATCCGAACTATTTCAGTCGTCAGTTTAAAGATAAGACTGGTTTATCTCCTCGTGCATACCGTGATGAATATAAAGAAGTCCGTCCCTGAATTGGCAGTTTTACGTTCAGGGACGGTGTACGAGCATTTGTGAAAATATGCCTACCTAGATTCATTGTAAGCGCTTTCTGTTATCGTTATTCACATATCGTACGAGTATTTGGGGGATAAATCTTGATGGAAGGTCTTGCTGTTTGAGAGAGTCAATGTGGGTTTCTAGTATCGGTCGTGGTAATACGATAGTGTGCAGTGTGGTCTTTATGAAGGTGTTGGTGTACTGGTTGTATCGTTCGTGGAGTGTTCAGTGCTCGAGCTCGTCGTAGCGGCCTGTAATTTGAGGAATCGAACATCATCTCCAATAATTTCAGTCACATACGTCCGCTCGTTTTGGTCATTGAGATAGTAGCGTGTTTGAATTCTTCCGGTGATTGACACCAACGCCCCTTTGTGACAGTAATTTGCGGTTGACTCAGCTTGTTTTCGCCAGATGATACATGGAACAAAGTCTGCATCAAATTCTCCTTGCGCATTTCGATAGCGGCGTTGAATGGCGAGGTGAAGTTTTACGTAAGCAACTCCAGAGTTTGTGAAGCGTAGTTGAGGATCTTTTGTAATCCTCCCAATGAGAGAGACTTGATTTAGCATCTTGGCTGCACCTCCTTTCATGGAAGTGAGTTGTAAGTGAGAAGCAAGGAATCAGACTGTTAAGTGTACCACCGAATCATGATTAATTCACTAGATATCCGGCATGTGAATCCTCCTTTCTGTATAATAGTACTGTATCATAAGTCCTAAGTATTATCTATCTAAATATTAAAATAATATAAAATATAATTCGACAATCACAGGCTGAATTGGTAATCTGCGGATGTTGTACAAGTGAGGCATATGATATACTGAAGATATTCGATGTTTGTTTTTTGGAAGGAGAATAATCTTGAAAGTAAAAAAGGCAGTCATTCCTGCAGCAGGTCTAGGAACGAGGTTTTTACCTGCAACGAAAGCACTTCCGAAAGAAATGCTACCCGTCGTTGATAAACCGACCATTCAATACATTGTAGAAGAAGCAATTGCTTCTGGAATTGAAGACATATTAATCATCAGTGGCCGTGGCAAACGTGCGATTGAAGACCACTTTGATGTTTCATACGAACTAGAACAGACGCTAGAGCGAACAGAGAAATGGGATCGTTTGGAAGAAGTCAAGAAAATATCTAACATGGCATCCATTCATTACGTACGTCAGAAAGAACCGAGAGGCTTAGGACACGCCATTGCCTGTGCAAGTACGTTTATTGGCAACGAGCCATTTGCTGTCATGCTCGGCGATGATATCGTTCGCTCCGATGTGCCATGCCTTAAGCAGTTAATGAACATCTACGAAGAAGAAGAGCGTTCTGTGCTCGGTGTTCAACAAGTTCCCGAGCACCGCGTTTCTAGCTACGGCATTGTATCTCCACAGTCCGATATCGATGAATCAGGCACAGTGCCTGTTCGTGATCTCGTTGAAAAGCCGGGACTAGAAGAAGCACCTTCTAATTTGGCAATCATGGGTCGTTACGTCCTTACGCCAGAGATCATGCCAATTCTTAAGACATTGCCACCTGGTGCGGGTAATGAAATTCAATTAACCGATGGCATTCGCAAGCTCATCAATGACCAAGACGTACTCGCGTATCACTTTGAAGGAACGCGCTACGATGTGGGTGATAAATTCGGATTTTTACAAGCGACCATTGACTTCGCCCTTGAAAGAGAAGACTATCGGTCCGACTTAACGTCGTATATACGTGAATTGAATCTATAACAAAGAAGCAGGTGAGGGAATCTTTATCCTTAGCCTGCTTTTTTTGCTTACGGTGTATTGTGATGAATCGAGAGAACTCCTACTATGGGATGGCTAAGGGTGATATTAATTTGTTTTCACGATAAGAAGTGGAGTGATGAATGTCGATATGCCATTACGGTTATGGGAGGATGTGTGCCTGCCCAAGCACCCCCTATTAGACCGTTATCTGGAATGATATTGCAAAAAATTTTTTCTAAATGAAGCAGACTAACGTAAAAAGTTTTGGGGTCGGTTTTATCGAGAAACAGCAACTGCGCATTGCACGTACAAAAAACGCGAAGTCTATACAGACTTCGCGTTTTGCCATCAATCGGGATTCGCCATGCCGATTGATACTTTTAAGTTGGCGTTTAATTGACGGATTGCGTCGATTAAGTCTTTATCGGATACATTGTCATTTGTCGTAATCATGTACGTCATTGGTACATCGTACCGAGGTTCGTCGTTTCAACATTTGTCAGCTTATAATCGTGCAAGTATTCATTAAAGGTTTCATCAAACACATTTTCGTAATGCATGTTTTCGGGGATGGTAATCCTCATGCGCTTTTGAACGGATTGGCCACCACCGTAGTCGATGACGTAAAGGAAGTAAATAATAACGCTCACTGTAATCGTAAACAATATGGCTAGTAAATAAAAGCCGAGCCCTGAAGCGATACCAGCTGCCATGCCGAAGAATATGAAGGCAATGTCTTTTGGATCATTCATCGCAGATCGGAAGCGAATAATGGAGAACGCGCCGACAAGACCAAATGCGACAGCTATGTTATTGCCAATCACGATCATAATTACAGAAACAACCATCGACATAATTACGATTGTATGTATAAATGATTGTGCGTACCGGGCACCTTTATGTGTTTTTTGGTAAAGGAATGTAATAATCATTGAAAGAACAAACGTCAATGATATAGCTAAAAAGCCGTCAACAATGGACGATTGTGTCGTCATATCGGTGAAGTTACGTAGTTCATCTAAAAAGCCTTCCATCTTCATTCTCCTTGATTAGTAGGATTACCATTACATGCAAATAGCTGGATGACTAGAAGCCAGAGCCAGCAGCGCTTGCAACTTGTGGGTTTATTGGTTGATAAGGTTTTATGAGTCCGTTCGCCATATCAATGCATGTGCAAAACTTGGACACAGATTTGCGCTCGCATTCATAATCACTGAGCATTCGTGAGAGCCAGTATGGAACGCTGTTCGAGACTTTGACTTCCATGATAACCATGTTTTGATCAACAAACAAATTACCGTCTGGACCGTCTTCAATACTCAAGTTATCATTTCTCGTCATGAGATTGAAATCAAATGTGACGCGTAAGTCCGGCTCATCGATTCCGGCGAGAGCTTGACGGTCGTAACTGACAACGACAGAGGGTTCTAATTCATACAACGAGCTAAACGCATTCACCTCTCCAAGAATTTGGCGGTTAGAAACGTTGTAATTAGCTTCATTTTTGGCGTTGTTATAAAAGAAATCGTACGCATCACTTAACGTAATTAACGTTCGCCGCTTATTCACAACTCGGTTGTATTTCTGCTTAATCTCTAGAAAAGATGTACTGTTCAAGTCAGACTCACCGTATACTCGCAGTCGAAGTTTCTGTCTGAAGTTTAAGTTGTTGCGGGTTTCATTGTATATCTTATCGTCTTTTGAATCAAAATACAGACTGACAATATTGTAACACCCGTTTTCATCTCCATAAGGGTCGAACTTCATTCGCTTCTGAAGTTGTTCGGTAACCTGCTCGTAAACATCGTAAGGAATTAAATATTTAAGCTCATAGCGTTGAAAGATTTCTAAAGCTTCCATCGTTCTTTACACCACCTTGCTACGCATACGTGTATAACCATAAGCATTTTAATATTATATCATTTCTTATATACTGTGTCTTAAAAATGATGAAATTAAGTTGCATTCAATAGCCCCTTCACTCGTCGACAGATAGCAAAGGGGCATACCTTTGTTACACGAATGAGAATCGCTTACCTTCGTGTTATATTATCTCCGATCTTCGTGAAGAACTTCATAAATGGCCGATATTCTTTACTCACGAGACCGACTTTCTCAGCGAATATTTCAATGCAGGTGAGTAAGGCTAATACGACGAGTACCGTCACCCAAAGCTCAGAGAGTGTTAACACGATGGCTGCAATGCCAAACAATGCACTCATCGCGTAAATTATTAATACGGTCTGTTTATGGCTGTAGCCTAAGTTTAATAAACAGTGATGCAGGTGAGACTTATCGGCAATTGACAATGGCTTCTTGTTAACAATTCGGCGTATGATAGCAAAGAGCGTGTCCGAAATGGGCACTGCTAACAAAATTGCTGGAATGAGCAAAGAGAACACCGTAATGTTTTTAAAGCCGAGCAGTGAAATGACTGAAATCATAAAGCCGAGAAATAAGGCGCCAGTGTCACCCATAAAGATCTTGGCTGGGTTAAAGTTGTGCACTAAAAACCCGAGCGTACTTCCGAGCATTACCGCTCCGAGTGCCATGACAAAAACGTTAGAGTCAATGATGGCAACAATCGTAATGGTCGCGAGTACGATCGAGGAGACACCGGCTGCCAATCCATCAAGACCGTCGATAAGATTAATGGCGTTTGTTACCCCAATAATCCAAAGCATTGTAAGCGGAATGCTGAGCCAACCGAGCTGCCATTGCATATCAAAAGGCAAGTTAATGAATTCAACATGAATGCCGCGATAACAACCGCGGAAGCGGCAGCAATTTGTCCGAGTAGTTTCCATTTAGCAGATAGTTCAAACAGGTCATCTAAAAATCCGGTAAGCGTAATAATAAACGCACCAATTAAAATAGGATAGAAAAATTCATGTGTATGTGCTTGAGGTATAAAAATTCCGGCAATAAAAGCAATAAAGATTGCCAAACCACCGATTCTAGCCATCACCTTTTGGTGTACTTTTCGGTCATTTGGCTGATCAGTTGCGCCGATTTTAATGGCAAACTTTTTTATGATGGGTGTCATGACAAGTGCAATAATAAAACAGACGACCAAAGAAATAGCTGTGATCATGGTTTGACCCTCCCTTATTACCTTTTCCCAAACCACAAGGCAACATATATAGTAAAAAACGGTATTTGTTTCGTTTGGTTACAACTGACAGACCCTTTCGAAATTATAGCATAGATTCTAAATCTACACGGTTGTTTTCACCAATTTACACAATACAGACACAATACCGAATCACACTATGAAAATATGAAACTATCTAACAGATAGGAAATTTGGTATAATTTTCATATCATTTAAGTTGGAGGTTTGTGACATGTTTAAGAAATTAGTTATCATCGCTGGCATCTTTGTCGCTGTGATCGCTTCTTCAGGACTACTATTAAAGAACGAATCGATTGCACAAGCACAACCTGTAGTCGCAAGTGTGGATTGGGTACTCGAGCAATTGGCGCCCTACAGTGATCGCATTTCAAGCCTTGAAGATGAGATTGATCGCCTTGAAGCCGAAGTGAATGAATTGAAAAATCGCTAGAAATGAGTGAAAGGAATCGATGAAAATGAAAGCCATATATCAATCATTGTTCGCGGTTTTATTCATTGTCTCAGGATTCATTCTACTTGAGACGAATGGCGCAGATGCAGCTGAATATCGTGATCCGATCAATGTCCGACTCGTCCTGATGATACGTTCACATTGACACCGGCAGGCTCTTATCGACTCGTTAATTTGGGAAATGGTCAATCGGTCTCTTACAGCGGTCCACTGCAGTTTCGCTATGCCAATTCCTCTGGGCAGGTTGGGGTACGTGATGCAAGAAGTGACAGTTACATATACTCGAGTAGAGGTTTCGTCTAGAAGAACGCTCACCAGGGTCTAGCAGTAATGATGTCACCGTAAATCGTGTACGCGCAGCAGGTAGCTCCTCTTATACGCAGAATACATACAGAGGAACAATGGAGGTTACTTCTCCTGGGAGTCATCGTGGTTTGCGGTTACACAATATCTTAGGGATCGATGACTATTTAAAGGGAGTTGTTCCACGTGAAATGAGTGGTGGCTGGCCTCTTGAGCACTTAAGGCCCAATCTGTCGCTGCTCGTAATTATGCGAAGTCAAATATGAACAGTAATGATTTCCTCGTTGATACAACGGTTCATCAAGTGTATGTAGGGAAAACCGGTGAACACCCGAATAGCAACCGTGCAGTGGACGAAACGAGAGGGATCTATGCCACCCATAACGGTTCATTAATCACCGCATTTTATCATTCAAGTTCAGGTGGTTATACAGACGACAGTGAAAACGTATGGTTAACTACAGTTCCGTACATTCGCGCCGTTGAAGACCCATACGATAATAATCCTGGGAATAGCAGACATACGTGGACGACGACGATGACCCGTTCAGATATCGGTGCCCATGTGTTCGGCAATGGCTGGACGGTAAGTGACTTAGAAGTTAATGAGAGAAGTGAAGCAGGCAGAGTGCAGAAACTTACGGTCGTTGGAGTCAACAACAATGGTCAAACCCGCACAAAAACGTTTCCTGAACGAGGGGGGCCAGACTCGATTCGAAGCGCACTTGGCCAATCATTAAACAGCACGAAGTTTGACATTCGTTTTCCTGACCAAGATGCCCAAGTGAGATTGCCTGGTGGCGGTACGACGTCCATTGATCTAAATGGGGCAAGTATGGCTTTGCCTAACAATGAGCAGATTAACTTGCATACGAACCACCTGTCTGTCCGGACAGCAAATGGCAGCCAAACGATCCAACCAAGTGGAGAGACGATTACATTTGAAGGTGGCGGTTGGGGCCATGGACTCGGAATGAGTCAGTGGGGAGCATTAACAATGGCACAACAAGGCTATTCATACGAAGATATTTTGCATCATTACTACACAAATATAAGAATCGAACGAAGATAGAGAATTAAAAAAAGCAGAACTTTTAGTGCGATTATCCCTCTAAAAGTTCTGCTTTTTACGTTCGTTAATTTCTGAATTCCTCATTGATTGTTCGTGCAATAAATACAGAGAATTGGGCCCGGTTTGTCGGGTGGTTTGGCCTGAAGTCTGTGTTCACTTGTGTCGTAATGCCACTGTCAGCAAGCTGGTTCACTTCTTCATACCCTGACGTGTTCTCGTTCATGTCTGTAAATGTATGACGAGTATCTGTCTTTGGGATCTCATCTGGGTAAGCGCGCACGAGGACACGTGCCATTTGCGAACGGGTGAGTGGGTTGCCTGGCTCATGATTCCGTCGTTACCCATCATAATTTCGTTGTATTCTACGATTCGAAGCGCTTCAAAGTTCTGGTGACTGGAACGTACATCAGTCGCTTGGAGTTCGTAATCATCTGGAGCTGTAAGGTCGAGTTGGCGCACGAGCATTGTGGCAGTTTGTCCACGTGTAATCTGGTTATACGGACGGAATGTGCCATCGGAATAACCATTGATAACGGACAAGCCGGTTAAGTATTCAATTTCTTCAAAGGCAAATAGGTCTGTTCGCACATCTGGAAACGAACGTCCCTCACTAAGTAATTCGATGTCCAAAGCCAGTCGTTCGGCGCGGTCCTCAGCTCCTGTGAGTTTTTCGTCTAGTTCGTTAATTTCCGATTCAACCCAGTCATCACCTGCGGCTTGCGGTTGCTCATCAGCAGTTGCACTTTCTCCGGAGCAAGCACTAACGAGTAGCAATCCACCGGTAAAAATTGTAAGTAAGCTTGTATAGCTTTTCATTGATTTCCCCTCCCACAAATATGTAGCAAGACTGCTGACTAGCTACGGCCAATGCCGTAGTAGTCAAAGCCTGCGTCCTTATAAGCTGCAAAGTCTAAAGCGTTTCTTCCATCAATGAGTACATTGCCTTGCATATGTGCGGTTAGTTGTGCGGGAGTGAGCGCTTTGTATTCATCCCATTCTGTAACGATAATAACGGCATCTGCACCTGTGTAGGCATCTTGAGCTGATGTAGCCAAGTGCACGGATCTTGGCAACAGCGGAGCCGCTGCTTCAATGGCGATCGGATCATGAGCACGAATGTGCGCGCCACGCTTCGTTAGGTCATGGATAATATCAATGCTTGGCGCGTCCCTCATATCATCAGTGTTAGGTTTAAAAGCAAGTCCTAAAACAGCGACCGTTTTTCCTTCAAGTTCCTCGTTAAAATGCGTATCTAAATGTTGAATCGGACGATGGCGTTGGCGGACGTTCACTTCGTCTGCAGCTTGCAACATGACAGGAACATAATCTCTTGCTCCGGCCATGTTCATCAATGCACGAACATCTTTTGGAAAACATGAACCTCCGTAACCAAGACCGGCATTAAGGAAATGAGGCTAATTCTTCGATCTGAACCGATGCCTCGGACGACATCGTCAATGTTCGCTCCGAGATGCTCACTAATATTTGCCATTTCATTAATGAAGGAAATCTTCGTCGCTAGAAATGAATTTGCGGCATACTTAATCATCTCTGCACTCGGTTCATCCGTTCGTACAATCTTGTCTCCAGATGCGAGTGGGAAGTGTAACGTCTCAAGTAGATCTGTCGCCCACTGCGAGGAAGATCCAATAACGATACGGTCTGGGTTCATTGTATCATAGACAGCTGAACCTTCTCGAAGAAATTCAGGAACAGAACAAACCGCTATATCCACATCGGCATTTTGTTCTAAGATGATCGTTTTGACCGATTGTGCTGTGCCGACAGGAACGGTTGATTTGTTTACGATGACGAACCGAGAATCGGTCGGGAGTGCTTCTCCAATTTCTTTCGCAACTTGGTGAACATAAGTTAAATCTGCAGAACCGTCTTCGGATTGAGGTGTACCGACAGCGATAATAATGATGTCACTGTTGTGGATATCTTCTTGTAAATCGGTCGTAAAAGAGAGGTTGCCACTCTGTATGTTTTTTTGTAGTAGTTCTTCAAGCCCTGGCTCGTAAATCGGGCTCTTGCCAGCTTGTAATTGTTGAACCTTTGTTTCCAGTTTGTCTACGCAAACGACAGTGTTCCCAAGTTCTGCAAAACACACGCCCGAAACGAGCCCTACATATCCGGTACCGATTATCGTTAGTTTCATCGGTCATCTCCTACTTTCCGTTGCAATAACTGTTGTAGTTCTTTTCGCTCACTAAATCGAAGGATGAAAAGCAGGGCGATGAAAAGCAGCACTGAACCAATCCCACCAACGACGAGTGAAACGAAAGGAAGGTCAAATGTGTATAGTTGTCTTAATCCGTAGAGAGCGCCGGCAATTAAGATTGTCATTAGCATCAACCGCATGAAACCTAAGCTTTGGTCTTTCCATTGCTCTTTGGATTTCTTCTGCCATTTTAGCACATAGCCAACACCGGCTAAAAGCAGAAGGAAATTCACCGCTGCACTGAGTGTCATCGCCCAGGCTAACCCTTCAGCCCCGTATGGCTCAATAAGCAAAAAGCTTAAGGATATGTTCAAACCTAATACAGAAATAAGGCTGACGACAAGCGGATAGATTGAACGCTCATATGCGTAATAAAACCTTGTAATATACACATTTGCAGCGTGAAAGAACATACCAATTACGAATATTTGTAGCAAAGGTACAGCGATGAGTGTGTTTTCCCGAGTGAAATCTTGGTATTCGAAAAACGTGATGAGAATTTCCTCTGCATAGAAAACGATAAAGACGGAGGCAGGTATGATGGCAAGCGCCATGAGACGTAACCCTTGTCCATGAATCTTTGAAACACTCTCATGCTCATTTGCGGCGACTTTACGCGCAAGCATTGGGAAGATAACAGCTGTGACGGCCATCATCAACACCGTTTGTGGTAATTGGACGAACTTTGACGTGATATTTAAAGCGGTTATGGTTCCTTCATCTAAATGGGCACCGAAAATTCGGTAGATCAGGAAATAAAGTTGTAACGTGGCGCCACCGAGCATGATCGGCACAGTCAGACGAAAGGTACGCCACACTTCAGGGGAGTGGCCGAGTGTCGGTTTAAAGGTGAAGAAACCTTTTCGATAATTGTAAACGACAAGAAAAATAAACATAAGAATGGCACTGATGAGCGCCCCGTAAGCATGGGCATAGGAGCCGGCCATCGGAAAGAAAATAAACGCTATCAACACAAACGATCCGTTCATGATTAGTGTTGACATTGCTGCAATTGAGAAGCGGTCGTTTACATTTAGAAGCCTTGCAGCCACATGGAAAGAATAAGGAAGATTGTGGCAGGTGCCATAATCGCAAATAGTGACACCGTAAGATCAATCGTCTCAGGTGCATCTCGGAATATGAACGGAATGATATCATTTGAGAAAAATACAAAGACGAGTGTCAAGATGATCATGGCAATTGATAACCAGCCGAACAAGTTTTGTAAGTATGTTTTCTTTTTTTCGGGGTCTTCGATTTTGCTATAAACAGAGACGAACGCACTCGTCAATGCTCCGCCGAGAACAATGTATAGAAAGTTAGGGATTGTATAGGCAGTCACGATGCTGTCCGCTTGAAAGCTAAAGCCGAATTGAAAACCGACGAGCATTTCACGGAAGTAACCAATCATACGTGATATGAGATTGATAATCGTTACTGCACCAATGATTGCTAAAAAGTGCTTTCCTTTCATTATTCTCAGCCTTTCCAGGTAAACTTATGCTTTGTTTTGGATGAAGGTACGAATCATATCAGCGATATGATCACGACCACTCGTAAAAGGTGCCGGTGTAAATCCTTCATTTGCCGTTAGTACGTCTTGGTGCAAATCACCACTTCCAATCACATGACCGGTAGAAACGAATTGCTCAACGATTTCAAGTTGATGATTGTCATTATGTTCACCATGTTCTTGTCGTCGTGGGACAGCAATGACCGGTTTTTGTTTCTTTACACCTGTAATAATCGAACCTGTTCCACCATGAGAGATGATCAACTTTGCTTCATCATAGAGCTTGTCCATTTCATCGTAACTAAAGAATGCCTGAGCATCTAAGTGTTGAAATGCTTGTGCAGGTGTATGGCCATTTTGGACGATGACCTTTTCATTGATGTCACCCGCTTCAACCATTTGATTTACATCGTTCAAAAGTCGCGTGAATGGGAGTTCTTGTGTACCTAAAACAACGAGTATCAATAGATGGACCCCCCGTAGACCGCTTTCGGATAATGTTTGAGCATCGATTCCCACTGAACGATAAATAAGTCAGAAATCGGATAGATCATCCTGCCGGCAAGCGTTGGAGAACTTGTCTTTGCGAAGCTTTCGATATAAATGATTCGCTTTCGAAAAAGCTTTGCAATGTAACACATCGGTACAGCCGTATGTGTTCCTGTCGTCACGACTGCATCAGGGCGGATTTTTAGAAAGAGCACGAGCGACTTGACGATGTTATACGAAAACTTAAATAGGTAACGAACAGGATAATTTCTCGCTCCATACACGAGGTAGGACATGTTTTCGTGTTCTTGTTGCAACGGCTTCGTAACTTCAGTTTTTTCCGTAATCACATGATAATCGTATTCTTTCATGAGTGGTTTTAACTGCATGAGCTGCGTTAAGTGACCGCCTACTGAAGATATAAAAAGAACTTTTTTCATTTTGATTTCCCCTCAGCAGTATCGTGATAGATGCGCGCGATCTGTTGAATGATGGCTTCTGAGTCATGTTGCTCTGCTTTTTTATATCCAGCAGCAATGAGGGTTTTACGTTCAGGTGAATCCATCATTGCTGAAGTAATCGCTGTAGCGAGCTGTTCGGGTTGCTTCGCTTCGACTAGAATACCAGCCCCCTCTGATAATAAAGAAGGTAGGCCTCCGACACGGCTAGCAACGACAGGTGTACCTGTTGCCATCGCTTCTAACGCGACGAGTCCAAATCCTTCAATGTGAGAAGCAATACAAACACGTCAGCGTGCGACATGAAATTGGCTAGTTCATCTTGCGTTTTTGTGCCGTGAAACGTTATCGCTTCAGTCGGTGCATCGGTTTTTTCTACAAGTGAATGCAAGTGGTTCTTATAGCTCTCTGTCCCATACGCACCGACGAGGTGGAGTCGAACAGATGGGTCGTTTTTGTATAGCAGATCAAAGCTTTCAATCAGTTCTTCTACTCCTTTTTGCCGGATTAAGTTCCCTGCAAAAGGATATGTTTATGACTTGAGTCAAATGGGGACGCTTCATTCGTTCGAGGATAGAACGTATGGCGGTTTACACCCATGTTCAGAAGAGAGACATTTGCGTCTCTTACTTCATACTCGTTCACGATTTCATCATATAAGGCCGGGCCAACCGCAATCACATGGGCAGCGTCTTGCAAAATCTTTTTCGTTTGTTTTTTGTAGAAGGGGCCTTTTTTAGCCATCTTGTTTAAGTCCCCACCGTGAACGGTCACAATGTAGGGTACTTTTCGAAGACGATAATACAGGCGAGCAAGCCCACCTGAAGGGAACGCATAATGGGCGTGAACAAGATCATAGCGGGTCGTAAAACGGCTCACTGTGCCTAAACCCCAACGCAAGTATTTTTTTAATACGTTCTTTTTGCCCGTCCGCGGATCCCGAATGGCTGCAACGGTGAACTCCATCTCTTCTGCTTGCAGCTGTTCAACTTGATTGCGTACAAAGATCCCAAAAGTAGGTGCGTGTTGACTCGGATACATATTGCTAATGAGAAGCACGCGCATCCGCCTTACACCTCCTCGGGTTGTTCGTGTTTGTTATTTTGATACCAGTTTAGAACAATACCTAAAAATAGCCAGAAGAAAATCGACAACGGGTGGTTTTCCCAAGCTGTGGACAGTGTCCCCATGAGCAAGAAAGCAATTCCGTACGTAATGACAAATACGGAGAGCCAACGTACAGCCGGGCTTGTGCTGTCTGACAACGAGAACATGAACCTGAAAATCTTCCAAAACAGGAAGAGGAACAGTACGGTACCAATAACGCCATACTCCACGAAGACCGCAAGTGCATTATTATCAACCGTCGTCATTAACACTGGCAGCATGTCATACATAAATGCGTGAAACGGGCTGTCAAACACAAATGCTGCGTTGCTACCAAACATCCCCGGTCCGACCCCAATTAGTGGCTGAACATGAAGACTTGCAAACCTGCAAGCATCATAAGTACACGGTAGTTTCTCGAAAAGTCGAACGTGTAGAAGTTCCGTTGAGCAAACCCTTCTAAAAATAGGAGAGCGAGACCATAACCAACAACAAATAATACGCCGAGACCGATGGAGACGATGAGCATAATGCGGAACGTCTTGTTGTGCCTGAATAAAAGTCCAATCAGCCCAAGACAACCGATGAGAGCTAGGAAAGCTTGTCTTGAGAATGTCAACGTAAGCGCGATAGCCATAATGGCAATCATACCAATGAAGATGGCTTTATGTTTTTTCGGTATTCCTGATCGATACATAAATAGGTAAAGGGCGATTAAGAGAATCGCAACAATTAGAAAACCAGCAAGGGTGTTACTGGAATCCATAAACCCAAAGGCTCGAATTTCCTCGCCTATGGCGACACTTCTTCGTTCTTCCATATTATGTAGTGGCAGTGGAATCCCTGCAATGACTTGAATAATCCCAACGATAGCTTGAATGAGTGCCATACCAATAATGGCGTAAAACAACGTTTTGACCCAGCGAAAAGGCACATCCAATAGTAGAATGATAATGACGAGCAAAACGAATTGAAAAAGAGCACGTAATCCGAAAATACCTTGAGCAAACGGTACGTTGTTCATAAACATACTTAAAAATGCAAACCCGACAAATAATAGGAAGCTAAAATTTATTGGGTTTTTTAATTTATGCCAGATGTTTTTGCGACCAAGGTCAGGGTGGAATAACACGTACCCGAGAATAAGAACGAGTAGTCCTTCACCGAAATAACCAACGATGCCTGGAAAGATGGACCATACTCTAGTGAATAAAAGGTTAATGGTTGTCCAAAGTACAAGGATTAGTACTCCGGTGAGCGCTAGCTGATTCGCTTTCTCTTTAGGGTATGCAAAGATGTTCATGAAGGTTGTCCACCATCACTTTCTTGACGATTTTTCTGGACTGGACCGGATGGTTGCAGTACTTCAATATTCTCTAAGCTTCGGAAGGCTTCGTGGTGAAGTTCTGCTGATTTCCTCGCAATTCTTGCTTGCGTGTCAGGCCATTGTTTTTGAAAGGTGTCAACGGCCTGTACGATTCCGTCTCCATGTTTACCAATCTGTAGACTGAAAGCTTCTTCGTTAATGGCCTCCATAAAGTGCCTTACTTTATGATGATATTCAACACCAATAACGGGTGTACCGACCGTTACTGACAAGATCAACGAGTGTAGGCGTGTGCCAATGACGATGTCTTGTTCTGACGATACGCGCATGATGTCGTCGGGGAGCAATTGACGGTCAATAATTTGCGCTTTTTCACGATGAGCCATTAATGCCTGGATGTCCTTACTCACTTCAGTATCTTGTGGATACTTTGTTGAGAAAAACGTCACTTCTGCTCGATGTTGTTCAATCAGTTGGTCTGCTGCATTAGCCATACCTCGAATGTATTGTTGGTATTTCTGTTCATCGTGAACAGGCCAGTATTGTTTGCTGTAATAAGGGGCAGCTGTAATTCCCACTTTAATAAGCTGCTCTGTTTGTTGACGTTTCGGTGGCATCGGAATTGCGAATGCAGGATCAGAAACCACTTCGATATCTCGTCTTCCTGAGACTTTTTCAATGAGTTGTTTGGACACATTATCTCGCACGCTCACCGCATCTGCCGCTTTTACGAGTCGACGCAAGAAAAAAGTACCAACACGTGTTCGAATTGGTCCAGCACCGACTGAATGGATGATTAATCGACATCCACACCGCTTTGCCATCGTTCCAAGAGAACTGTAGAGCGGAGCATCACGACGATACATGTCCATAAGTAGGCCGCCGCCACCGATGATGACAAGATCGAGCTCTTTCATCACTTTTTTTGCCTGCTTTAAAGTAGCACGTGCAGAGGGAAGAGCACTTCCTTTTTTAATGACTAGAGGAACGGCGCGAATATTATATTGTTTAGCAGTTTTGTTTGGATAATTACTGAAAACGACAACATTCTCCTTAGGTATGCCTATCACTTGCAATTGCGCTAAGATCCCTAATAGAATGGCTTCATCACCGTTGTTGTTATGTCCGTAATTTCCGATAATCCCGACTCTCATATATGGAAGCAGCGTCTCTATGTATAGAGAAGCACGCCTTTCACCTCACATAAACCAATCTCCATACTTGTTTAAGCAAACAAGCACAATGCTTTCATTATACACCGACACACACAAAATCGATAGATGCATTTTCAACGACATTTTGCCCCTTATGATGTAGTACGCTGTTATGAAAGAACCGTTACATTTATATAAAGAATGTAGTACGAACTTTCTCACGAGTAAACTGTCTATATAGAATGAACTTTAGATTTTCCTAATTTGCGCTGTTGAGTGTTGGGTTAGGGGGGAGCGCGGTGCTGGGTGCCATTTTGCGCGCTAGTTTACACTTTCTGCGCGCAAGTTTGCCTAGTTTAATGATTTCGGCGCTCATTCCGCTAAACTTGCGCACAGTTTCTTCCAACTGGAGCGCAGATCCAATGCCCATAAGCGAGCAACCTGTCGGCCCAACGGGACCGAAGCCAAACCGGTCTCCGTTCGGCGAGGCTCGCGCCGACAGCATGTTGGTACTTCGGGGTGGGTGTAGGCCAAAGAATCAACATAGCCGGAAGCCGATCACTGGAATTCCTAAGGAAAAGCGCATTACTTTCTAGTTTAGTCGTTCACGCAAATTTGTTCTGACCGATATGGGGTTTTCAGTTGCTTTATTTCAGTGCCCTTCTTCCGGCGCACGGCGTCTCATGGCGGCCCTTCTTCCGCAGGCGTCACCGCCTTTTGGCGCAATCAACGGTATTGTATAGACGACGTTGTTGAACAAGTGGTTTTCAATAAGGGGAGTGACGGCTATAGAACCAGTCATTGCTACATCTGCTATGAATCATGAACATACGTCTTCTATAATGCGTAATTTAGGACTTTAACGGTCGGTTTACCACTCGTTTTGAAGAAATTCTTTAGTTCAACTTATATAGAAGCTACGTTAAACATGCTCTTCTTAGGGGAGAGTGCATTTTCGACACGTGTTGAACTTTAGTTTTTTCCTTATTTGCGCTGTTCTTGCTCGCTCTCCAAACATAAGGGCGATATCATCTGTCGAAGATTACTAAATAAGGTAAATTAAAAACCGTATATCTCTGTTTCGCTTACTACAAATTGAAAATCCCACATAGCCCATGTCTATAATGGGAGTTTCATGAATGAGGAACCCTTTTTTTATGGAATTCTCACATAGAAAGGCTATATCCCCACATAGGCCGTTCAATGATGGAATCATTAACAATTGCAACGCTTTATGTTGTTGGAATCCTCACAAAGATCGGACCGGACCCGATGGTTCACATGTAACTTAGAGTGTGGGGCGCTTAAAGAGCTGAACCAATTGTCACATAAAAGAGTCATTGAGGATGACCACGCGCGCCCACGTCTCTGTACAAGTTGGCAAAATGCTATAAAATTCCCTACGACGTGGGGATAGAGGGAAGTTAAAAACTACACAAAAACCAGGGGATTTAAAGTTAGACTTCTTTAGTTCGGAATATTGTCGGAGTATTCTCCAAGTATTGACAGTTTGTGACATTTCACTTACGCTACATCTATAAAACTATGAAAAAGGAAGGTGGAAAAGTGTGAAGTCTAAATTGTTTCGATCTTTAGGAGTGTTTGCACTTGCTGCTCCACTTCTTGTGGCAGAAGCGAATGCGCAATCTCTATCACCTGGAGTTGAACATCACTCTAGCGGCAATAATCATCACCTTAAAGTAGATTTGAACGATCCCGACACACAGATGGGTGTATCGTATGCAGAGCCGATAAACCGCTTGAAAACGACGTTGCAACATGCAAAAGATTCATCTAGAGAAGGATTTGCAGTCATTGGCGGGGTCAATGCCTCTTTTTTTGAGATGAATGATACGAATCGTTTGCCGTTCAGTCTGATTACAGAACATAACCGAATTATTAATTATGGTACGGATTCACCAGATAGTAGCCATTATCGACAGCACCCAATTGTTTTTGGCGTTACGGAGGACGGAAAAGCAAGAATTGATCGATTTGATAGTGCCCTATCAGGAGATGGTGCAGGAAGGTCCCTTACAATACATAATATGAACGCGCAGCGTGCTGCAAATACACTAACGATGTACACTCCGCAGTTTGTAACTGAACGGAGTGGCACAAATGAATATGGGGTGGATGTCGTCATTCGCGGAGCCAATCAAGACACGTTAAACACGTTTGGCTTCGGCGACCGAATTGAGGCACAGTCGAAAGCATTCACTCGTATGGAGAACCTGGAAATCAACGGATTCCAAGCTCAGGCTTTATTTTGTCTGGCCATGGAAATGCTGCAGATCAGCTTCGCCATTTGGAGCCAGGGGATACAGTCTCTGTTGAAGCATCTGTTAACTCTACATGGAGAAATGCCGAACTGTTACTTGGTAGTGGTCCGCAACTCGTGCGAAACAGTCAAGTTGACATTAGTATGGATACGAATTCATGGCGGGCAAGAACTGCGACGCAACGCTCAGCTGTCGGTGTGAGTCGTGACGGTGATGAAGTATTTATGGTTACTGTTGACAATATGAATCTTATGGATCTTGCGCGGCATATGAGAGATCTTGGTGCTCACACAGCCCTTAATTTTGATGGTGGAGGTTCAACGACGCTCGTAGGTCTTGAGCAAGGGGATTTACGTGTGCTTAATTCATTGCCTGGTAGTCAGCGCTCGGTTCCGTCAACATTGCAAGTTGGGTTTACCGGTGACCGCAATACCCCTATTCAAGGAACAATTGACTTTGGTAGTGGGAATCAGTTTTTGATCGGTTCATCATTTACACCAGACGTATCTCTTCTTAATGCGCTTGGTGAAGCAGTGTCCACCCGAGCAGACTTGAATGTAAGCTCATCAATCGGAACAGTAGAAGGTGGTACAGTGCATGTCAATTCTGTAGCTAGCAGTGCGCGAATATTTGTTGAACATGGCGGCGAGGAATTATCGGGAAGAACCGTACGTTCAACGGATACTATTCATGATTGGGGAGTCCCAACAGAAATCACTGTCGGAGTGGACGAGCGTGTCGCATTAGATGTATCTCCAAAAGATGGTGAAGGCACAAGAATACGTCATGATGGTCTGGACGTTGAAAAAGAAGTTGTAGGGAATGTCGGGAGAATTGATAGCCGAGGTAGATTTGCTGCAACGAGACCTGGAGAAGGAGAGGTCACCATTACGATTGGAGAAGTTTCAACGACGATTCCGGTCGTTGTTGAAGAGCCCCAAGCTTTTGAATTCACAGATGTAAGCTCAAGTCACCCGAATAGAGAAGCCATATATTTCGGCGTAGATAGAGGCTTCTTCCAAGGCATTCAGATGGCACATTCCGTCCGAGCAATGATGTAGCCAGACAACAAATAGCTGCTGTTCTTGTAAGAGAGTTTGGCTTAGTCGGTGAAACAGCGCCAAACCCTGGGTACGTGGATGTACGTGAAAGTCACCCATCTTTTGGTGTGATTGCTATCGCTACAGAGCAAGGATGGATACAAGGCCGGTCTTCGACAAATGAATTTAATCCTGGCAACAATTTGACTCGTGGTCAAATGGCGTTGATTTTAACGCGTGCATATGGTCTAGAGCAGATGATACTGCGCAAGATTTTACAGACGTATCAAGCCGAGATCCTGAGCAACTGGAAGCCATTCGCGCTTGTCATCAGCAGGTATTACTACGGGCTATAGCGACGGCACATTCCGTCCAGGAGAGCCAATCTCTCGAGGTCACTTCGCTGAGTTTATGAAGAGGTTGCTTGATTATCAAGCCGAATAAATAATGATATAACGCTAGCAAAAAAGCTGCACAATCCATTTGGATGTGCACTTTTTGCTATTCGTCAATT
Organism: Geomicrobium sp. JCM 19037; assembly: GCF_000698105.1. Lineage (NCBI taxonomy): Bacteria > Bacillati > Bacillota > Bacilli > Caryophanales > Geomicrobium > Geomicrobium sp. JCM 19037. The sequence continues at coordinate 58,066 of NZ_BAWZ01000004.1, forward strand.
GTAATTTGGCTTAAATAGATATTCCGATCGTGAGAAGCTGGGTTGTTCTCTTCATTAATCTCTATGGTGACAGTGTAGGTGTCGAATTCGAGATCCGACAGTTCAAACAGTTGTACATTTGTATCGGTAGAACCGTACGTGTTAACGGTATCGACTTCCTCGCCATTCACAGAGATGGTAGCTGTTCCGGCGTGTTGATCACGCACACCGTACCATTGAAAGCCAGTCCCTTGAAATTGGAAACTAACAGATTCACCAGGTTGTCTGGAGGTGAACGCAACATGATCGGTAATATCGTCACGGTCCGCCCTCTCCCATTGAGAACTAAACTGCAAGTAGCTGCTCGTTGCCGGTAGTTCGTCTCCAGGTTGGGCAATGCCTGTAACCGAATACTCATAAATGGCTAAGAGTTGTTCGTTTTCATCGTAAGCAGTTAGTGTTGTATCTCCTGGTTCTAAAGCATTGAATGAACTTCATCATCGACTTCAATGATGTCAGGTGATGAACTCATCCATGTGCTTGCGTTCGGTTGTTCAATCGTTCCACTTGTTTCTGTATCAATCGTTTCGTTGTCATAGGTTTCATAATGACTCACGGTAAATGATAATACGAGGAGCTCATTGTCGTTTTCATCAAAGAAGGAAACCTCAGCCGCTCCTTCATCTATCAAAATGATCTCATGGTCGTCTGTCACAGACGCAATATCTTCATCACTCGAGCTTGCATATGCGGTAGCGTCAGGAAAATGAACAGGAAGTTGTGTGTTTGTAAAGTATTGACCTGTCCAGCCTTCTTGCAGTTCTCCACCGTATTGTCCGGCAATTGACCAGTGATCAATGTTGCTACTTTCTACGGTCATTTGTGCATCGCCTTGCAATTCAAAATAGCTAATGAGATGCGAGCGTACATACTCAGGGCGTACGTCTTGGAAGTTTCTCAAACGTTCAACATGCAGCTCCCATTCTTCCATCGATGCCGGCTCGCCCCAACGGTCAATATGTGCTTGCATTTCTGGTTCAAGCTCAGTTTTCATCTCGTCAATGGTAGAAAGAACTCTGTTATCAGAGAAAATCGTGTTCGTATAATGTGCAAAACGCTGGATGAATTCATCTCTAAAAGATGGGTTGTCAAGCAATGAGCTGAACAAGGAGGTCGACCATTCAGGTGCTCCTTCGGTTGCCCAGTGCAGTGTATTATGAGCGAATGTATGTCCGGTAGCGGGTAAACCAAAACCAGAATCTGTGTCATACAATGCCCAACGCCATTTCCCTTCAGGCGTTCGCGCCACATGTTCACATTATTTTGTGGCCAATCCATATTTCCAAAATAGATTTGGGCGATATAGTAATCCAAAAAGTTATCCATGTCCATTTGATTAGAGACGACGGTAAAGTGTTCATCTTTTTCCATATCCTTCGTATCAACGTAATCAATGAGAGCCCGATAATCTCGGTTACCCCCTTCAACAACTTCCCCATTTCCTTCCAATAGGTCGAGGTCTTCTTCTTCGACATCGTGAGCGAAGCGGAAGTAGTGATTATCAAAACGTTCGCGTATGTTGAACACACCCCAGTTTTCACCATTCACGTATAGGTTGGTAGGCTGAGAGAGCTGGGTTTCCATGTTTAGATCACTTACAAGCTCTTGCATCATTGCATCACGGAAAAGTGTACGATTCCAATCTTGTCCTGAATTGCGTAGAATGAATCGATTAAAAGCGCCACGTTCACCTTCACCGAACAGTTCGTGGTTAAATCGTGCATTGCCATAATCTTCCCGAGCATAAAATCGTAGCGATTTGCGATCTACCGAACGTGAATGCCCACCGTGAATCCGGATGCCGGCGTGTTGAGACAAAACGGTTTTATCGTCTTCAAACATTTGCATAAATACCGGTCGTTCCCACTCCCGGCCGCTTTGCATATAATTGCCGGTCGGCTCAAGTGAGTCCGGATTGTAATAAACCCTCGTGTGTAGATTCCGTATTCTTCATCAAACAAATTGGCTCGATCAGTTGAGATGGAGATGATCGGCATTGAAGGTGACTCAGAAATGATGTACGATTGTCCGTACTCACGTGTTGCATCCTCATTGTTCGTGAACAACTGGGCACGAATCGTTGTACTATTTGCTACAGGTATTGGTGAGCTATACTCTTGATCTTCTGCCGTTACTTCGCTACCGTCAGTTGTGTAGCGGATTGTTCCGTCGGCCTCTCCTCGAGTGGACAGCTCAATATCTTGACGATCCTCATAAACGCCACCCGCTTCTGAAAAAACGATGCCATATTCAGGTCGAGGGATGTCAATATCTAGAATAAGATCATACACCTCTGATAATAGCATCGCATCTTCAAGCGGGTTGCCATTCACATACAAACGTTGTCGCAACTCCGGAAGATGGATTATGGGTTCAATAGAAGTTATTTCGTTATAGCGAGCATTGAGATCTTCTAATAACTCCATGTCTGAAAGAGGGCTCAAGTCTACAATTTGATTTTCGCGAATGTTTATGTTTACTAAATTTTCTAGCTCAGCTAATGGTTCAAGTGTTTGTATGTTGTTTTCTCTCAAGTTAATAGTGTGCAGTTGTGATAACTCTTCAAGGGGTGAGAGGTCATGCACTTGGTTGTTCCGTATATTCACTTGTTCTAGCGTGTCTATGGAACGAATAGATTCTAAATCACTAATCTTATTATCTGATAAATCAATTGTGGTGAGACGGTCTAACTGCTCAATTCCTTCGATGCTCTCAATTTGCATTCCAGAAGCATCTAGCTCGTTAACGTCTGAATCCTATCAACAGTCGGGGTTTCATGTTCCTCTAACTGTAGTTCTTGCTGAACAGCATGCAATAAGTTTGGATCTTTAATTGCGGTGTTTTGGCTTTCTGCTAGAAAGTAAGCAAACATCCATAACCCAAGTGAAAAGACAAATAACAACATAATAAAAAATATAGATTTTACGCGCATTTTTCCTCCTGATAGAACACAAGGCTGATGATTCATATCAGCCTTGTGTTGGATCATAGATCGGGTGGCTGTTTAAGAAGATTTAGGCATGTAAACTTTCCACTGATCAATTGAATATTCTTCTTTCTTTATCATCTTCTCAGGAAAAATAAAGACCCATGGCTTGCTTGTGTTCGCCTTTACTTTCAAGTCTTTTGGAGAAAAAACAGCTTTCGCTAATTCATCACCCGCAGCATCTTCTAACACGAGAGGTACCTTTTCTAAGTTGACGGTTTTTTCCGAACCATTCCGGATGAGAATGATGAGTTGAATGTCTCCATTGTCACGTTTGGCTGCCTTTAACCCGAGTAAGTTAACCTCTGTCGCTTTTGGTTTGTCTAGTCGCTCGACAAGTGATTCTAGATCTTGAATATCCTTACTCGGCAATGTTTTTTGCCACTTTTCGTCGAGGTCTAAAGAGTGTTTGCGTGCAGATGGCTTTAACTGAAAGACGACTTTCCATCCTTCTTCGGGTTTTTCCTCGATGTTTAGTTCATCTTTTGTAAACGGAATGACCCACGGGCGGCTGCTTTTTGGTGGGAGTTTACCGACTTCTTTTAGGCTCAGTGTTTTTCGACCCAGTACTTGGTCGTTCTGATCCAGTAGGGCGAGGGTAGTTTCTCCAAGCTCAATCGTTTTATTCATGCTATGACGAAAGAAAACAGTCGCATCAAGCCCCCAATCTTCACTATCTTTATCGTCCAGTTTAATGCCAGCAATAGATAGTTGATTTGGAAGTAGCGAATCACATTCTATGTTTAAAAACCGGAATGAATAGACGTCTTCTTGGGGGAGTTTCCAATCTGGGTGAATGGATAACTCTGTGTCAACGTGCGCAGTTGTTGTGTCTTCACCAGCCGCGTCTCCAGAAAAATAATCACCAGAAGCTACAGGTGTTTCACTGCCTTCCATTTTTACATCTGCATTTTTCTTAGAAAAAAAATTACGCATGGTTCTTCACTCCTTTAGTTACGGATGTTAACGGTCGTAAAATGCGTGCCAGATACATCGAAGCATCGCGCTCAATTTGGTCATACATTCGAGTAAACAATTCAAAGCCTTCTTTGTTATACGTGCGCAAAGGGTCTTCTTGACCGTAAGAGCGTAAGTTAATGCCTTCTTTTAGCTTGGCCATGTCTTCTAGCTGTTTTAACCAATAAGCGTCGATGACACTTAGCAGTACTTTCCGCGCTTGTGCTTGAACGCCACTTTTTTCTTTCAAAGGGTCTAAGATTTCTAGATAACGATCGAGCGCTTCATGTGTCGTCCGGTGAATGTCTTTCGCCTCTTCTACACCTGCGAATGTGTACTCAGACATGACGGGTACCATAACCGATAGCGTTTCTTTTAGTTGATCAAGGTGCCAGTTTTCAGGAACGTCATCCTCTGGGGTATGTTCAGTAATCAGTTTATCAGTGGCTGATGTTAAGCTTTCAATCCATAGAGAAAGAGGGTCGTCAGACGCCATCACTTTATCGCGCCACTCGTAAATAACTTTTCGTTGATCATAAATGACGTTATCCAATTTCAAGTTGTATTCACGAATCGAGAAGTTTCCTTGTTCGCTCATTTCTTGTGCTTTATCAATAATGATTTTTGCTTCTTTGTTTTTAACAACGCCGTCGTCGTCCATCTCGAGCGATGGATATAAGTCTTCAATGTCTTCGCGAGAAAAGCGTTGCACCATATCATCTTCTAGTGAAATGTATAGTTGCGTTTCTCCAGGGTCACCTTGCCTGCCAGAACGGCCTTTAAGTTGATTGTCAATACGTCGGCTGTCGTGACGCTCCGTTCCAAGAATAAAAAGGCCTCCGAGCTCTGCCACGCCCTCACCGAGCATAATGTCGGTGCCCCTTCCTGCCATGTTTGTTGCGATGGTCACTTGTTCTTTTTGGCCAGCAAGAGAAATGAGTTGTACTTCATTTTCCACGCTTTTCGCGTTGAGAAGTTCATATGGTATTTCTGCTCCATCTAGATAAGTAGCCACCGTCTCTGATTGAATGATGGAAGCTGTGCCTACAATAACAGGTTGACCCTTCTTATGAAGGGTTTTCACTTTTTCAGCGACTGCTCGGTATTTTTGATCAACGGTTGAAAACACAACGTCTTCGTGATCTTCCCGAATACGCAGACGATTTGGTGGTATTTGGATCACATCCATACCGTACAATTGTTGCATTTCTTCCTCTTCCGTTTTCGCGGTCCCGGTCATTCCTGACAAGGTAGTACATCCGGAAGTAGTTTTGAACGGTAATCGTCGCTTGAGTTTTATTCTCTTGCGTAATTTCCAAATCTTCTTTAGCTTCAATGGCTTGGTGAAGTCCTTCACCGAGGCTTCTACCTTCCATGATTCTTCCTGTAAACATATCAACGAGCTTGATTGCGCCCTCGTCAATAATGTAGTCAACATCTTTATGGAACATGACTTTTGCACGTAGTGCTTGAAGGACGAAATGGTAGAGCACATGGTGATCAAGGTCATACAGATTATCAATACCAAAAGCGCGTTCGACTTTCGTAATGCCTTGATCCGTAAGGTTTACTGAGCGAGCGATCCGATCATAGGAATAGTCTTTATCTTCTTTGAAAGAGCGTGCCATCCTGGCGCACACATAGTAAAGGTTCGGATGGACGATCGTTTTTCCGGCTATGACAAGGGGTGTTTTCGCTTCATCAATCAACACCGAGTCAATCTCGTCAATAATTGCGTAGTGGAAGGGACGCTGCACGCGCTCACTCGCTGAAGTCGCCATATTATCTCTTAAGTAATCAAAGCCGAATTCGCTTCCTACACCATACGTAATGTCGGCATTGTACGCCTCTTGTTTCCCTTCTGGTGCAAGTTGAGCATAATTTAGACCGACGGTCAGTCCGAGAAATTCATGAACTTGCCCGATCGTTTCAAAGTCACGTTTGGCTAAATAGTCATTTACGGTAATGACGTGTACGCCTTTGCCTTCAAGTGCACGTAAGTAGCTAGGAAGTGCCGCGACGAGCGTCTTCCCTTCACCTGTGCCCATCTCCGCGATATCGCCTTGACTAATGGCAATGCTCCGAAAAGTTGTACGTCAAAAGGGCGCATGCGAGAACGCGGTGGGCAGCTTCCCTTACGAGTGCAAATGCTTCAGCTGTCACATCTTCAATCGATGCCCCTTCTTGAACTCGATATCTAAGGTCATGACTCTTTTCCTTGAGTTCATCGTCGGTTAACGTTTGAAGACCCTCTTCCCGTGCATTAACATCTTCAGTAATCCGTTCGTATTTCTTTAATTGTTTTTGTTGATGGTCTGGCATGAATTTCTTGACGGTCTTAAACATATGAGGTCTCCCTTCATTCCGTGCTTTCAGCTAAGAATTGTAGATAAAAATCGTACGTATCGTCACCATAGTTAGCAATCAAGTTGCGTGTTGGGGAGAAGGCCATGTCCATCGCATCTTGTGCACTTTCTTCGTCTCCCATTTCTCGGTATGCTTGGCTTTGTAAGTAGTAGACTAATGCATCATCTGGGGAAAGCGCAGCGATCTGATCATAAATGGCTACACTTTCTTCATATTCACCAATAAGGTGATGGGCACGTGCAATTGAGAACATCCCTTCGCTACCCAGTTCCTCTTGAGGGACAGTCTCCTGCCACTTAAAGATCAACTCGGCTCCTTGTTCAACATTATATCCTGATTCCATTAATGAACGTGCGTAACGAAGAAGGCGAGTAGCGTCTTCTTGGTCAGCGTTGTATTGAGATTCAAACGTTGCAATGGCATCAGGAATTAATTGTTCAGAAGAAGGGAACGGGCTTTCAATGTGTGCTAAAAGTGAGTCATAATAGTGGTTGGTAAAAGGTGCAGCTTCTTCAGGTTCTTCTTCTCGCCAATCGCGAAAAAACACAATAAATTCATTATAATTACCTGCCTCAATTTCGTCGGTAAAGATGCTTTGCAAATTACTTGTAGATAAATGCTCCGTACGACTCATGTCGGCAATGTGATACATGACAGATTCATTGAGTAAAAAGTCCTCATCCTCTTCATAACCGTATTTTTCGATATCAATTTCTTGTTCATTGGCTACGTGACGTTCCATGCCCATGGTTGAACAACCAGTCAATAATATCGCCGTAAAAAATAGCGGGGTAAGTTTCTTCATGGCGGACTCCTTTTATGTTCAAGTAGAAGTTTTGCATCAGGTGCATCTCATCCATTTTAAAAGAATAGAAGGAAAAAGAAAAGAGTGTACCAAGAGTTGTTCATGAATGGTCGACGTATTTCGCAAACATAGTGATTTTATCACTAGAAATTCTACAATCTTTCGACATAATTGTAATCTAATTGTTATGTTATGACATGTTTTACCATGATATGCTATATTTCAGGGTCAAAAAATATAGTAATAAGGAAGGAGTGTAATTGGAAAACAACTAAATTGAATAAAGGAGTTTTGGCACAAATGCGTCATAAAGCTTCCATACTGGCTCTGTTAGCAGTATTTGTATGTGCATCATGGTTCACTGACATCCATGGAGGAGTTTTTGGGGAGGCATCAATCGCAGAAGCAGCTGTTGAAGAAGTGCCTTTTGAGGGAACGGTTGTCGTTTCTTCAACTCTAAATGTTAGATCAGGTCCTGGTACATCGAATGCGGCTATTGGCCAGTTAAGAAACGGTCAAGTTGTAACTGTCATTGATATTCATGAAGAGGGTACATGGTATGAAATTGAATATCAATCTAGTACGGGTTATGTACATAGTTCTTATATTGTTCAAGCAAACAATGAACCAGAAGATGAAGATATAGATGAAGAACAAGATGAGGAAATTGAGGAACGAGAAGTTATTGACCGTGCCATCGTGGACCATCATGCCCTTGCAGTAAGAGCGTCGGCGAGTGGAACGTCTGAACGTGTTGGAACGTTGTACGAAGGCAACGAGATAAACATCTATGATTATGAGGAAGGTAGCTCATGGGTGCTTATCCAATTTGATGGGCAGTTTGCTTATACCCATTTAGATCACCTTCGAATCATTGATGAAGATGAGGACACAGAACCAGAACAACCAGCAGAAGACACTCTTGAAGTGATTGAACGTGCGGTGGTGAATCACCATACGTTAGCAGTTCGAGCATCAGCGAGTGGCTCGTCTGAGCGTGTAGGTAGTCTTCAAGAAGGCGACCAGATTGAGATTTATGAATATGTGAACGGTGGTCCTTGGGTTAAGTTCGATTTCAATGGAACGGTTGCGTACACAAGTGCAGATTACCTCAATATTCTGCCTCCTTTAAGTGACGGAGACTATGAAGTTATTGAACAAGCGGTCGTTAACCACCACACGTTAGCGGTTCGTGATGCAGCAAGTGGTTCAGCTAATCGTGTTGGATCCTTAACTGAAGGTGACCGTGTCGACATTTATGAATATGTGAATGGCGGCCCTTGGGTGAAGTTTAATTTTAACGGAGTTGTAGCCTACACGAGTGCAGATTATTTGCGCACCGTTACAAATGATCCAAACCCAACGCCTCCTGAAGAAGAGGAAGAGCTTGGTGAGAAGATAGCAACAGGTGTTGTAGATGCTTCTACAAGGCTTGCTGTCCGGGAACAGCCAAATGGTTCAAGTAATATTATCGTAAAGCTTAGCAACGGCACGATGGTCGACATTTACGAGTATGTAAATGGTGGTCCATGGGTAAAAATTACGTATGATGGTGAAGTCGCCTACACGCATTCTGATTATTTAAATGTCATCAACGCGGGTGAAGTTATTGATACAGGCACTGTAACCTTCGATGGACTTGTCGTAAGAGATCGTCCAAGCGGGTCGTCAACAAATATTGGCCGCCTTGCTAGAGGAACACAAGTTGATATTTACAACTTTGTAAATGGTGGTCCGTGGGTTGAAATTCGCTACAATGGTGGCACTGGTTATACTCACATGGATCATTTGAACCTAGCATCTAGTGGTACAGGTCCTTTAGCAGGCCGGACGATCGTCGTTGACGCAGGTCACGGTGGAAGAGACTCAGGTGCTGTAGGCAACGGACTTGTTGAGAAGACGATTAACCTTCAAGTATCCCGTGAATACGCACAACGTTTAGAAAACGGCGGCGCAAACGTCATTATGACGAGAACCAATGATACATTTATTGAACTGATCGATCGTGCGAGAATTGCAAACCGTGCGAATGCGGACCTTTTCGTTAGTGTGCATGCAAACGCATTTAACTCAAGTGCTAGAGGAGCGGAAACGTTCTATCACCCTAATGATGGTGCTGATAGCCGTAGATTAGCAACAGTCATGCAAAACCGTCTCGTTCGTGACACTGGTATGCACCATCGTCGTGTTGATAGTGCAAACTTCTCGGTTTTACGTAATACGAATATGACGGCAACATTGGTAGAGCTTGGGTTCCTTACGAATAGTGGAGATGCAGCGATCATGCGTCAACCAGGCTACCCGGCTAGAGCAGGTGAAGCACTCTATCAAGGCACGTTAGACTTTTATCGCTAATAAAAAACCACACCATCTCGGTGTGGTTTTTACGTGATATGAAACGTTTAATAAATGAATACGTACATTTATATAAGGGATTCTTACCTAATTTCTAGAAATCTTTGTTATTATTAAACTAACAATTGCATAGGAGGACTATTTGTGAAGAAGACATTTGTTGCTCTATTATCTACTTCGCTTTTGTTTGTGTCAATTTCAGTAGCTGATGCACAAACGTTCCATGACGTTTCAGAAGGTTATTGGGCAGAAGAAGAAATTCATTACATAAGTGATGAAGGGATTATCCGCGGATTCAGTGATGGGAATTTCCGTCCAGGCCAAGAAATTACACGATCACAGACTGCTGTCATGTTGTCTAGAGCGCTTGATCTTGAAGGTTCTGGATCAGCTAATTTTAATGATGTGGATGAATCTCATGGCAACTATGAAGCCATCCAGCAAGTAAATGAAGCGGGAATTATGACAGGAAGAAGTAACGGTGATTTTAATCCTGGGGAGCCACTAAATCGTGCGCAAATGAGTGCTGTGCTAACGAGAGCTTTTGAACTTGAAGCAGACCGTTCCGTACAGTTTAGAGATTTGAGCCCCTTGCACTATGCATACGATGAAATTGCCCCTGTCGTCACGAATTTCATCTCAACGGGTAAAGGTGATGGAAGTTATGCACCTCAGGAACACGTCAGCCGTGCTCAATTCAGTGTGTTTATGGCGAGGGCAATAAATGAGGAATATCGCCCGGAACATACGAATGAAACGTTTTATGGAGAACAAGGATCGTTTGGGGGAGTCCAGTTAGGGGATTCAGAACAAAGGCTCGTAAATTTACACGGTAATCCCGAGAAAACATTACAAAGTGTTTATGATTTTGAGTGGCATATTTACCATGATGATTATTCCAATTACATGCAATACGGCGTGAGTAATGGAGAAGTGGTTGCTGCGCTGACACCACAAGGAAATTGGCGAGCAGACAACGATATTACGAAAGGGACAGATCGTTCCGTTGTAGAAAGCGAATACGGTCAACCCGAAGCATCTATCGTAAAAGGGAATACGCGTTATCGAATCACAAACGAAAATAAAGGTCTGTATAACATCAATGGAAACTATGTGACATTTTATTATGACAGTCATACAGAAAACACCATTTCTAGCGTATTTGCCATTGACCAAGAGGTAGAAGATGCGTATGACCAGTATTATCCAGAGTCATCAGGGCATGTGCGGGACCTCTTTGAAGAGGAATTGTTCACACTTGTGACGCGATGAGAGCAGGGCATGAATTAGGTGCACTTGAACATCATGCAGGAGCAACTGAAACGGCTTTAGCACATAGTAGAGATATGGCAAGTAATCAATACTTTAGTCATTATGACCCTAACGGTGTCGGGCCTTTTGATCGTATGGAAAACAATAGTATTGAATTTAGATCTGCAGCGGAGAACTTGGCTAGAGGTCAAGTAGTGCCAATTGATGTTGTGGAAGGCTGGATGAATTCAGAACATGGACATCGAGAAGCAATGTTAGGGCATTACACTCACACAGGTATCGGCGTCGCATTTGATGAAGAGAATGCAAACCGTCCGTACTTTACACAGCTATATTTTACTAAACCGAATTAAAAAAGAGTGTCCCTCGCATTTTTTGAGGGGCACTCTTTTCTTTTAATCTAAGATGTCAACCTGATCAATGTGAATGCGCTCATTCTCATCTAATTGGCCAACTTCAATTGTAACTGTGTGCTGTCCTTCTTCAAGGTTAGAAATTTCATAGATAAGGTCGTCGGTAGCATCTCCTTGTTCGATCGTGTCAAACAGTTCACCGTTTAGATATAGGTTTGCTGACCCATGTGCCTCATCAGGAATTCCGAACCATCGAAAGCCAGTTCCAGTGAATGTGAACTCAGCAGATGCATTGACTTCTCTAGCATGCCTGCTTAAATGTCCACCACTTGATTCCCCCGTTGACCAGCCACCAATATAATTAATAACTTCCTCCTGATCAGCAAGTATTGTTGATCCAGGTTCAGCAATATCAACGACATGAGTGTGATGAATTTCTACAATATCACTCATTTCATTTAAACCAAACAGGGTAGCTGTTCCGAGTTGGTTCGATGTGTACGTCTCGTCTTCATGGACGGTAATGTGACGTTCATTACTGCTAACCCATTGCTCGACACCTTCAGATTGAGGAAGTTGCCCATTGCTATCCGCCTCAATGAAGTGTTCCTCTTGATTGAAGTGTCTTGTGTTGAACGTAACAGTCAATACCTCTTGATCACCGCTTCGAAATGTTACGCTTGCTTCGCCAGGATTATGCAATTCCACTGACAGATCTTCATTAATAGATGCTACATCGTCGTTTGTAGACACAGCTTCAATCTGATCGTCATCGAAGTCAAAAGCGATGGGTGTATTCGTGAAATATTCTCCGGACCACCTTCTTGGAGTGAGGAAGCATCCTGATTGGCAATTGACCAGTTGCTTGTTTCTATATTATCAATCGTTAATTCACTCGTACCGTCAAGTTCAAAGTGATTTGCGATATGCGCTCGGTTATATGCGGGGCGCTCCATCGCAAACTCTCTTAAAATCTCAACCTGGTATTCCCATTCTTCCATGGATTCAGGCTCATTCCATTTTTCGATATGCCCTGGTATCTCAGAAGCAATTTCCGCTTGCATATCATCAATTCGCTGAACAACATGTTCCTCTTCAAAACGTGTATTTAGGTAGTGGGCAAAGCGGTTAATAAATTCGTTTTGCATGTCTTCGCTTTCTAACACTTTTCTTAGCATAAATGTTGACCAACCGACGGATTGATTGGTAGCGTGATCCATTGCGTTATGCATTGAAGAAGATTCTGTAGTTGGGAGAGCGAAGCCGAAATCGGTGTCAAACATCGCCCAGCGCCATTGACCGTTTGGTCTTTCTCTCCAGATGTTAACATTGTTGTTTGGCCAATCAATGTTATCAAAGTATATTTGAGAGATGTGGTAGTCTAGGAAATTATCGAGATCTATTTCGCCATCCAGGTGATTAATGGCCTCAGAATCATTAAGGTCAAGAGATGCCATCGTATGAACGAGCTGTCTATATTCACGGTCTGTACCCTCTACAACTTCTGCGTTGTTCTCTAGTAAATCAAGGTCTTCTTGATTTACATCGTGAGCAAACCGGAAGTAATGATGGTCATATCGCTCCCGAATGTTAAATACGCCCCAGTTTTCACCATTCATATAAAGCTTTGCAGGTCTAGATAACTGTGTTTCCATATTGAGATCTTCAACAAGAGATTGCATCATGGCATCTCGAAAAAGTGTACGATTCCAATCTTGACCAGAATTCCTCAGAATAAATCTATTAAAAATATCTCGTTCTTCTTCTCCGAAAAGCTCATGCCTAAATCGATTCTCATCATAGTCTGAACGGGCATAAAAGCGTAAAGATTTACGATCTAATGCACGAGAAGCACCGCCGTGAATGCGTATACCTGCATGCTGTGATAAGGCAATTTCGTTATCCGTTTCAAACATTTGCATGAAGACTGGACGCTCCCAGTGTTGCCCGCTCTGAAAATAGTTGCCTGTGCGATCTGGGTCATCAGCATCAGGGTTGTAATAAACGCCTGGTGTATAAATACCATATTCATCGTTAAATAAGTTACCTTCCTCTGTAGCAAGTGCTAGAACAGGTAAATCGGTGTCCTCGTCAATAATATACGCATTTCCAACTTCGGGGCTAGTGTCCCCGTTTTCTGAGAAAAACTGCGCGCGAATGGTTTGGCTTTCTGTAACTTCAATGGGCCTTCATAGACAGGGGAATCCTCATCAACAGTAGTGCCGTCCACAGTGTAATGGATGACTCCTTCAGCGTCACCCAATGTGTCAAGTTCTATAGTTTGTGCTTGTTGATAAACTGCCCCATCGGCAGAAAAATCGATGTGATATTCCGGTCTGCTGATATCAATGTCTTGAACCTCATCGTATAAATCTGTCAACACCGTAATGTTTTCTATTGGATTCCCCTCAATGTAGAGTCGTTCCCTTAACATAGGTAAATTCAAGACTGGCTCAATATCAATGATGTTATTGTACCTTGCATTCAAATCTTCCAGTTGTTCCATCGCCAAAAGTGGGTGAAGTGACTCGATACGATTCTCTCTGATGTTCAATTCGGTCAGATGAATTAGCTCTGAAATAGGTTCCAAAGTTTCAATATGATTTTCTCGCACGTTTAGAGAAGTCAATGTTGAAAGTCCAGCAATAGGCTCAAGGTCTGTTATGCGATTCCCTGTGAGGGTGAGGGTGTCCAATCGCTCTAAATCACCTAGCGGAGAAAGGTTTTCAATGTTGTTCTCTGACAAATCGAGTGCAGTTAGGCGGTTAAATACTCCTAAACCCGTAACATTACTAATTTGTTGATTGGAAAGGTCCAATGTTGTTGTTGCTTGTACATGATCGTGTGTAATCGGTTCGCCATCTGGCAGTTGTAGTTCTTCTCGTACAGCATGCTCTAAATTAGGGTCATCAAATGTTATGTTTTGAGTTTGGGCAATGATGTATGCCCCGCCCCAAGCGGTGCCAGCTATAAGAAGAAGAATAACAAGAATCAACGATTGTTTGATTTTCATCTTGTCCTCCATGCTTACAATGTTCTTTTAAGTTTATTACATATATACATGTGTTGACCAGCTGTTATGAACATTCCTTTTTTCGCAACAAAACGACGAAGGATTTTGCCATCGTCGTTTTGTTCATGTGCTCCTATAGAGCACTAGTCGTTTCCTTGATTTTCACCTGCGGTTTCTGTTCGGTTCATCGGATTTTCATCGTCGAGTTCGAGGTGATCTCTTAACATGTTCCTTGAATTAGCAAGGGATGTGTCGTCCACATCAAAATAAAATACGCCGTTTACATACGTACCTTCGCCTTCAAGTTGGTGCCGCTCAATATCACTGACCGCAGACGCATAATTATGAAATGACATGATATTCTCAAAGGATTCGAAGTTGTGGTTCATGTTGTTTTGTAAGTCTAGAAATACTTGGTTGTAGTTTGAGATGTTTGAAATGGACGTCGCTTCCTCGATTAACGCCTCAATCACTTCCGTTTGGCGTTCGCCTCTTGCTAAGTCACCGTCGCTTTTGCGGTGGCGTACGTATGCAAGAGCTTCTTCACCAGACAACGTTTGCTCACCGGCTTGAATCTGGTGAACATCGTGGTTGCCATCGGCATCTTGCTCAGTGAAGGCGTGGCTAGCTTCCACATCAACACCATCAAACGTATTCACAATGTCGATGAACGCTTGGAAATTTAATGTCACATAGTAGTCAACAGGTATGTCCAAAAAGTTCTCCACAGTTTCAACAGCCAAATCGGTTCCGCCAAATGAATGGGCGTGGTTAATCTTATCGTTGGAGGCTCTGCCAGGGATACTAACGTAAGAGTCACGTGGAATGCTAAGCATCTTCACAGACTCCTCGCTGTGATTAAATGTAGCGAGTATCATTGCGTCAGAGATGCCTGCGACTTCACCACTACGGTCATCCACACCTAAAAACAGGACAGAGATGTTATCTTCGGCAGGATCAACCGCAGCTTCACGCTGTTTCGACACGCTTCCGCGCTCCAGCTGTATATCGGTATCACTCACAAACTGATCTGTTTTCCAAGTCGCATAGCCCAGCCCGGCGCCGATTGCTATAAGTGCCACAGAAGCAAGGGTGATTAGTGTAGCGATCACTCTTTTTCTTCGGCGTCTCTTTTTTTGTAAACGTAATGATCGCGTCGTTGCTCTTGCCATACAGTGGGCCCCTTCCGAGCTTACTTCATTCCGTAAATACACATAATGTCTATTTTACATGATTCAAAGAATAAAAGTAAATATCCATTTGCAGGAAATGTCAGATTATGTTTGTTCGTCTTCCGATGGTTCTGCATTATTTTGAATGGCGGATGGATCATAATCCAGGTCTAAATGACGCCTTAGCAAGTTTGAAGCGTGTGTGAGTGACTGATCATCAACAACGATGTATTCGGAACCTTCGATTCTTGTTGGTTCTCCTTCTAATTGAAAACGTTCCAACTCATCAAGTGATGACGCGTACGAATGGAACGCTGTGAGTTGTTGAAACGACTCGAAATTATGGCGCATATTGTTTTGGAGGTTATCAAACACTTGATTGTAACTTCCGATGTTTGAGATGGATGCGGCTTCTTGAATTAAAGCGACCATCACTTCCGTATGGCGCTCTCCTCGTGCAAGGACTCCGTCGGTTTGACGATGTCTCGCATATGCGAGCGCCTCTTCTCCGGAAAGGGTTTGTTCTCCTTGCTCGATGTATATTTGATCGTGGTTACCGTCGGCGTCTTGTTCACTAAAGGAAATATCAGAATCAATATTGATGCCTCCGAAAGTATCAACAATATCTATAAATGCTTGAAAGTTTACCGTTACATAATAATCAATGGGAACATCCAGAAAGTTCTCAACCGTTTCAATGGCAAGATTGTGACCGCCGTACGCATGGGCATGGTTGATCTTTTCATGGCCAGGTCGTCCTGGGATGTCAACATAGGAGTCGCGTGGGATGCTTAACATTTTCACTGACTGTTCTTCTTGATTAAATGTCGTCAAAATCATCGCATCACTAATTCCAGAAACTTCTCCGTCTCGATTATCTACACCGAGAAATAAAACCGAAACGTTGTCGTCGGCGATGTTTCCTACTTCTTGACCATTCGGGTTATTGAATCGGTCAATTTCTTCAAATGTATCACCCATGAGGCCGGTTGCTTGCTGCCACATCCATAACAACCCGAGACCTGCGGTCGCAAAGATCATAAATGCGCTCAGGAGGAGGAAGATGGCGAGTCGCTTCCTCCTCCGCTTCTTACGCATCCTTATTCTAGATTTATGGGAACGCTCTTCCATGCTTCTCCTCCTTCAAGACCGATATTACATCATTTATTTCCCGGGAAATTTGTCAGATTGCGTCGAGCAGTTATCGATCTTCTTCTAAATAAGACGTTCCTTCTGCCTGAAACGTTACGCGATCATTTGAAACTTCTACCATCCAGCTTTCAAAGGTGGACCTTTCCTCGAAAGGAACAGCGATGTGAAACGTGACTTGTTCATTATATTCAATGTCTGTCAGTAAATAGCTCGATTGTCGAATTTCATTTTCTAATTTACCGAGCAATTCATACGTACAGTGTACATCATATTTTTGCATCAATCGACGATTAACGACACCAATTTCTTCTGTTCCGAGTGACACTGAACTTCCATAAGCGCGAATGAGCCTCCGGCACCAAGTTTGATGCCGCCAAAGTAGCGGGTAACAACGACGACAGTATCTTTTAAATTCTGCTTTAGGAGGACGTTAAGCATAGGGACACCGGCGGTGCCAGATGGCTCACCATCATCATTTGCTTTTTGAATGTCGTCGTTCTCACCAATTACATACGCAGAGCAATTATGAGCTGCGTTCCAATGGTCTTTTTTGATCGTATCGATAAATTCTTTCGCTGCATCTTCTGTTGACACACGCTTCATATGTGTAATGAAACGTGATTTTTGGATAGTCTGTTCGGCTGAGCCTGTTTTTTTGATCGTATAGTACGAATTGAGCATAAAGTGGAAATTCCCCTTTCGAGACTGTAACTGCATTATAATCTTTTTGTAACACACGAAAAGCGATAAAAATGATACTGTCAGACATGTCAGCAGTTTGTATTAGAACTGTCGCAGAATATGGTATTTCTTGAACTTTTCTTCTTATTAGCCGTTTAGACCCTGAAGAATGTGCTAAAATAATCATATCGAATCGCAGCAAGCTGTCAATTTTATCGATTCGAAAGACTGGTGGGTTTGGATTGAGTTCAAAGAAATCGCTCGACCAAATCATCGAGCAAATGATGGAAACTGTTAGAGATAGTAAAGAGCAAATCTTTGAGATTTGCGAGAAAACACGTAGGGAATATGCGGGGCTGGAAGTCGAATTAAAGGATCTCCGACTCAAAGTAGCCGAGATTATTCGACAAACAGACTATAAGGAAATGCATGCACGATTAGCCCGCAATCGTCTTGCAGAAGTAAGTAAGGAATTCGGTAAGTATAGTAATGAGGAAGTTCGCAAAGCTTACGAGCATGCTAACGAACATCAAATACAACTCGCAGTACTGAACCAAGAAGAAAAGCAACATCGAGAACGAAGGGACCATATTGAGCGAAGGTTGCTTGAATTAGAAGATACAATTTCACGAGCTGAGCTGCTTGTTGGACAAGTTTCAGTCGTTCATAACTTTCTCATCGGTGATTTGCGAGAAGTAGGAGAAATCGTTGAGGATGCGAAAGAAAAGCAAGAGTTTGGATTGAAGATTATTGAAGCTCAAGAAGCGGAACGAAAACGGGTCGCTAGAGATATTCATGACGGCCCTGCCCAATTACTTGCGAATGTTTTACTTCGCGCCGAGCTCATCGAACGGGCATATAATGATAAAGGAATTGAAAGCGCACTGAAAGAAGTGAAAGATGTTCGACATGCGATTAAGGCAAGTCTCGCTGATGTCCGAAGAATCATATATGATTTAAGACCGATGGCGCTTGATGACCTTGGGCTCATTCCCACATTAAAGAAATATTTAAGTTCTGTATCTGAGCGTGTCGAGGATAAGACAGAAGTGCGCTTTATTGTGATCGGTAATGAAACACGTATGGAACCGAATTTAGAAGTTGCTCTTTTTCGCCTCGTACAAGAAGCGGTCCAGAATGGTTTGAAACATGCAGAAGCCGATCAAATCTTAGTAAAGGTTCAAGTAACAACAGACCGAATCATGCTAATCATTTCGGATGACGGCAAAGGATTTGATCATACAGAAAAGAAAGATGACAGTTTTGGAATTATGGGCATGAAAGAACGTGTAAACATGCTTAAAGGTGAATTTGCGATCGAATCAGCGATGGGTCGAGGAACCAAACTCGTCATCACAGTGCCAACGAGCGATGATTAGGAGAGAAGTTTGGGTTATAGTTTAACGCGATAAACGGGTGAAGTGAATTTACCTGAAATGCGGAGAGGTGAGTTGAGTAATGATAGAACAACAACAAGATCAAATTAAACTACTATTAATTGATGATCATAAGTTATTCCGTGAAGGGGTTAAGCGGATATTAACCATGGAGCACGACTTTGATGTTGTAGCCGAAGGGGACGACGGTGGTGAAGCTGCTGACCTTGTTGCGAGACACCGTCCTGACGTTGTGCTCATGGACATTAATATGCCAGGAGTTAATGGGGTTGAAGCGACAAAGCAACTAATTGAACGTTTTCCAGAAATCAAAGTGCTTATTTTGTCCATTCACGATGATGAAACGTACGTGACGCATGTTCTTAAGACAGGAGCTGCTGGCTACTTGTTAAAAGAAATGGATGCAGATGCTTTAATTGAAGCCGTCAAAGTTGTCGGCTCTGGTGGGGCGTACATTCACCCTAAAGTGACGCATAACTTAATTAAAGAGTACAGAAGGTTAGCGTCTGGAAACGGTGCAAATGCGGACCATGACAGCCATGAAGTAGGGTTTCGAGAGGTCGAATACAGGAAACCTCTTCATATCTTAACGAGGCGTGAATGTGAAGTGTTGCAATTAATGACAGATGGCTTTAGCAACCGGATGATCGGTGAGGATCTGTATATTAGTGAGAAGACCGTAAAGAACCACGTAAGTAATATTTTACAGAAGATGAACGTGAACGACCGTACTCAAGCAGTTGTTGAATCGATTAAAAAAGGTTGGGTAAAGGTTAGGTAAATAAAAATGTCGAAGCATAACGATCTGCTTCGACATTTTTTTATGTAATAACTTTCAATTCATTTCAAAAGGCCTTATAGTTAATATAGGAACAAAACTGAGAAGTGAGGTCCAGCATGTCTAAAATAGCGATTGTTACCGACAGCACAGCGTACCTAGACGAAGATACCATTGAACGTTACAATATTACGGTTTTGCCTCTAAGTGTGAATTTTGGTGAGGAAACAATTGAAGAGACGGAGTTAACACCGGAAGCATTTTATGACAAAATGCGCAACGCTCCGGATCTACCAACAACGTCCCAACCTGCATTGGGTCATTTCATTGAGAAGTTTGAGCAATTGTCAAAAGATCATGATGCGATTCTTTCTTTTCATCTATCAAGTGGGATTAGTGGCACGTACCAGACGGCAGTAAGCGCTGCGCGTTCCATTGAGTCTGCGAAAGTGTATCCATTTGATAGTGAAATCAGTTGTGAGCCGCAAGCTTTTTACGTGAAACGAGCCGCGGAAATGGCTGAGCGTGGTGACGATATTGACCGGATTTTTGCGAGTCTGACAGAGTTAAAACAAGCAATACGTGCGTACTTTATCGTTGACGACCTTAATCATCTTCATCGCGGAGGCCGGCTAAGCAGTGCCCAGCGCTTGATTGGTAGTGCACTGAAGATCAAACCAATCTTAGCTTTTGAGAATAAAGTTATCGTTCCATACGAGAAGGTAAGGACATACAAGAAAGCGTTAAATCGTGTGCTTGAGATGTTAGATGAAACTGCGAAAAAAGGGCGGAAAATGAAAGCATGTGTCATTCATGCAAATGCTCCTGAAGAAGCAGAAAGAATAAAAGCGACGTTAGCGTCGAAGTACGATGAAATTGAAGTGTCTATTTCTTACTTCGGCCCGGTCATAGGCACGCATCTTGGCGAGAAGTCCATTGGTCTTACGTGGTATGATTATGAATAAAGACAGTGTAAGCTGTCTCTGTGTATAAATCAGAATATTCTTTAATCGGAGGTGTCGAATGATTTGTGCTTGGGTTCGCTCTAGCTTACATGATCAACCGCTTATTGTGCCTGTAGATTGGATAGAAGCGGATGATGAACGACAATCAGCAGAAGGGTGGATTGCTGAACTTGAAGAACCAGACAAGTATACATATACGGGACGCGTTCTGCTCATGAATGAATTAGAACAGACGCAAACTGAAATTAGAGGACGTGTCCGATCTAGAGAATATATGCTTGTCCAAGGAATCTCCGTCCAAAAAGGAAAACGCCCGGAATGTCGTCGGTGTGGCAACCATAACCGAAGACGTTTTGCTACGAATCGATGTAGTTGGTGTAAATCAAATGATTGTCTGTATTGTCGTGAGTGTATTGGAATGGGCAAAGTGACTCGTTGCACCCCGCTCGTGGCAGAAACCGCCCGACCGGCGTTCCCTGAACAACAACTTCATTGGTCTGGCGCATTAACCGCCATGCAAATAAAAGCGTCAGAACGGATGGTCCAGTCTTTAAAAGGCGAAGCACATCAAGAACAGCTCATCTGGGCAGTTTGTGGTGCTGGGAAAACAGAAATGTTATTCCCTGCCTTAATCGAAGCGGTTCGCCAACAAAAGATCATTCTAATTGCAACACCGAGAACGGACGTCGTTTTAGAGCTAATCCCTCGTTTGAAGAAAGCTTTCCCCACTCTCCAGATTGCTGGTCTTTATGGCGGCAGTGATCAACGTTTCCATAGTGCACAGCTCTTTATTTCCACTACCCATCAAGCACGACGATTTCATAATTATTTTGACGTTGTTATTGTCGATGAAGTCGATGCCTTTCCTTATAGTTATGACTCTACACTTGCCTTCGCTGTCCAAAAATCCTCCACGCGCACAGCACATACATTTTATTTAAGTGCAACACCAGACAAAAAGTTAACGAAGCGCCTCGGATCGACAGGGCAAATTGTGAAAGTGAAACGTAGGTTTCACGGCTATCCATTACCGACTCCGAGATTTTCCTGGATCGGAAATTGGAAACGAGAATATGAAAAGACGAAGACAAGTCGGTATTTATTAAATTGGATTTCAAAAAAAGACGAGGCACGGAGGAGAACATTAATTTTTGTCCCTAATCGGTCGATGGCAGAGAAACTAGCTGAGTTCATCGGTCGTTCGGACATTACATCCGTGCATAGTGAAGATCCCAGCCGTAAAGAGATTGTTGAACAGTTTCGCCGAGGTGAGTATCAACATTTATTTACGACGACGATTTTAGAGCGAGGTGTTACGTTTCCGTCGATTGACGTCGCTGTGTTCGGTGCAGAAGATGATATCTTTACAACAGCAGCACTTGTGCAAATTGCAGGAAGAGCAGGCAGAAGCGCCGCTGACCCAACTGGGGATGTCGTGTTTTTTCATTACGGAAAAACGAAGGCAATGGCGAGTGCTGTGAGAATGATTAAGGAGATGAATCGCTCATGAATACTTGCGTCTATTGTGGTATAGAAGAAACTCGTCATCCAAGTTGGGCGACATTTTTTGTCGTAAACGACCACAACCTTTGCGGTCGATGTGCCGAGCATCTAGAAAAGCTCGGATCACCGTGGTGTGAAGTGTGTAGTAGACCGATGAAAGAAAACGGCATTTGTAGTGATTGCAACCGTTGGGAATCGAGTGCGAAGTGGGCTGGGTTAATCCAAAGGAATCGGTCGGTTTTTCAGTATAATGAGTGGATGCAAGGATATTTGGCGCAGCTCAAATATCGGGGAGATGCTGCACTTGCTAATGTGTTTGCCCGTAACCTGCAACGTATTTACTGTCAACAATTCGACCGATGTTTACTCGTCCCGATCCCGTTAAGTGAACAACGAATGAGCGAAAGAGGGTTCAATCAGAGTGAGGCTCTAGCAAATTTTTCCCCTGAGAAAATAGCGGATGTATTAGTACGAACCGTCCATGAAGATAAGATGAGTAAACAAGGCCGTAAGGGTAGGCTTTCAGGGAGTGCCCGACCTTTCGTTGTCGTAAATGCTAACCCAATTCTGAATCAACATGTTCTACTCATCGATGACGTATATACGACGGGAAGCACCGTTAGAAAAGCCGCAAAGCCATTGCTTGAAAAAGGAGCGATAAGTGTTTCTTCATTAACATTAGTGCGTAGTTGATTTCTGTTTCTTTTGTCCTATTATTGCATGAGTTACTAAACCGCAACCCGAAGTTGACCGATAGTAATAGTAGAAGAGTGCTTTTGGAGGTGCCGAGCATGGCAGAGTTGATGAATTGCAAATCGTGTGGCAATCTGTACGTAAAGACGATTCGAGATGTTTGTGATTCATGCTGGGGTGAGGCAGAAAAGCGATTTGAACGTGTCTACCAATTTGTAAAGAAGAAAGAAAACCGTAAAGCGACCATACAAGAGACCTCAGACCATACGGATGTAACAGAAAGCGAGATCTTGGATTATGTGCGCACCGGACGAATTCAACTAACAGACTTACCTGGATTCAATTGGCCATGTCACTTTTGTGGAAAACCAACTCGAAGCGGCCAACTGTGTCCTGCGTGTGAAAAACGGTTGTCTGAAGATCTTCATGAAAGCATGTCCCCAGTCGAAGGTTCAGGGCAGCGAGCATACTGGGTAAAAAACGAGCATCACGAAAGGAGAAAATCATGAAAATCCCTTCTTTTGGATCAATTAATCAGTACTATAAACAATCGCAAGTGAAGTCAACACCCGCAAGTAAAGGGGAAGCAAAACAAGATCGTGTAGAAATTTCTCAAGCGGCAAAAGAGATGCAATTAGGAAAAGTAGACCCGGCAAGAGAGCAGAGGGTACAAGAGTTGCAAGCGAAGATTGATGCGGGTGAGTACCGAGTAGATGAGCGAGCGGTAGCAAAGAAATTTTATGATTATTGGAATGAAGAACGATGAGTGGTAGAGAGGAAGCTGGCATGAGTGTCGTAAACGAATTAGCTAACGCATTCGAACAGCTTGAACAACGGCATCTTTATCTTTTGGAGTTAGCTGAGCGGAAAACAGAAGAAATAAAGCAAGCCAATGTAAAGGCGATACAAGAGGTAGTGAAATTTGAACGAGAGCAAGTAAAAGAGGTTCGGCGACTTGAACGTGATCGTCAACAAATGACAGCGCGTGTCATGAAAGAATTTGTACCACACGAGCCTTCGGATGTACCGATGAGTGAGTGGGTTAACAAGTTGCCTGACGAGGAACAATCTCTGCTTACGCAACGTTCATCCACGCTTCTTGCAGCCATTGAACGATTGAAAGAGCGAAATGAGTTGAATCAAGAATTGCTGTCCGATAGCTTAGCTGTCGTTCAATCGACACTACAAATGATTCAGCCTGATGAAGAGGCGATTGCTTATGCACCTGCAGGGTCTTCGGCGAAAGGGAAAAACGATTATCAACGATATTCAGCCTTTGATTCAAAGGCGTAGAAAGGGGAGGTTGTGATGGGTTCTACATTCCATGGTTTGCACACCGCATACAAAGGGTTAATGGCACAACAACAAGCGTTAAAGACGACTGGACATAATATTGCAAATGCCAATACCCCAGGCTATTCACGTCAACGTGTGAATTTTTCAGCCTCACAAGCATTCCCGGCACCGGGTATGAATGCACCCTCGATTCCAGGTCAAATTGGCACGGGTGTAGACGTGGATTCTGTACAACGGATTCGTAATGAATTTCTTGATCAGCAATTTCGCGGAGAACACGGCAAAGCTGGGTATTGGGAGAAGGTTCACGAATCGTACATACGAATGGAAGACATTATGAACGAACCAACCGATCATGGACTTAGCAGCGTGATGGACGAGTTTTGGCAGGCGTTGCAAGTGCTCGCTGATAATCCGAACGATAACAGTGCGAGAGAAGTCGTTCGCCAACAAGGGGAAGCGCTCGCAGATACGTACAACTATATGCAAAGTTCACTACAGACTGTTCAAATCGAACTGGACAAAGAACTTGAAGCATCGGTTAATAAAGTGAACAACTTGATGCAACAAATTCAAGACTTGAGCAACGATATTAATCGGATGGAACCTCACGGATATGTTCCGAATGACTTGTACGATCAAAGAGACCGCCTCATTGATGAACTTTCGGAGTATTTGCCGATCGAAGTTGAGCGGGTAGGGGAAGCTGGTGGGAACAGCCACCCGATTGCGATGGGACCGATTCAAATTCACCTTACTGATGCGAATGGTGACCGTATCGAGGATGGGCTGATTGTTCCTTTTGATGATCTCCCTGCGTTAGTGTATGAAGATGGTGGAATTTCCATCAACGAGATCACAGACTTAGGCAACTTAGGCAAGATTAGCGCATTGCATCAAAGCGTTCACGACACGTACCCGAATATGATGGGTGATCTTCAGGACATGATGAGTTCGTTTGTTGATGCGTTTAACGGTGTGCACAATGATGGAAGTGATGAGTCAGTCGACTTCTTTAATTTCTCAGGTGACACCCTTGAGCTCAGCGAAGCGATTCGTAATAATATTGAAAATATCAATGCAGGTTCGTCTGGCAGTAGTGACGGCTCGAACGCTTTGTTGCTTGCAGCTGAGATCGATGAACTAGCTGAAGGATACCGCACGATCATCGGACAGATGGCAGTGAAGACGAGCAATGCTGCTCGAAATGACTATAACAGCCAATCACGGTTATCAACGATTGATGGCAACCGGATGGCGATGAGTGCGGTTAGTTTGGACGAAGAGATGGTCAACATGATTACTTTTCAGCATGCGTACAATGCCGCTGCGCGCCAAATTACAGTCATTGATGAAATGCTCGATACGATTATTAACCGTATGGGTGTGGTCGGACGATAATGGAAAGTGAGGGAGAACGATGCGGGTAACGCAAACGATGATTGCCAATCAGACGCTTCGCCACATTCAGAGCAACTATTCACAGATCTCAAAATATCAAGACCAACTTGCGACAGGAAAGAAGATTAGCCGCGCGTCTCAAGACCCGGTTGCTGCGACAAGTGGGATGTTTTATCGCACGCAAGTCCGGGAGATCGAACAGTTTCAGAGAAACATTTCTTCGGCACAAACGTGGGTAGAGACGAGTGATCAGGCGGTTTATGACGTAAACCTTGCGATGCAGCGGGTACGAGAGCTGACTGTACAAGCGTCTAATGATACATACGATGAGACGCAACGGGCGGCTGTTGCTGAAGAGATTGCACAAATTATCGATCATATTGCCGATGTCGGTAATACACAAGTAAATAAGAAATATATTTTTAACGGGACGGATGCAGGGGAGAAGCCTATCGCCCAAGCTGAATTCGACATGAGCATTGAGCAGTTAACGGAAATGGAAGGCCAGGAAGAAGGATCCATAGATGGTGCGGTGCTTTATTACGAAGGCAACGTTTATGTTTGGAGTGATGGCGCCTTCTCCTCAGACAATGAAGATCTTCCCGATATAAGCATTGAAGATTTCGGTGAAAGTGTCGATCCTGACAAGGCGGTTCTATTTGGACCGAATGCAATTCAGATGAACGGTGAAAACGTTAATCTTGAACTCATGAAAGATGTAGAAATTCCAGTGAATGTTAACGGGAATGACGTATTCAGTCATCAAATGTTTGGTGATCTCATTCTATTGCAGCGAGCGATGACCGATGAAGAAGCAGATATCGGTCATCACCTGCAAACGGTGGACGAGCATATGGACGATATTCTTACGGTAGAAGCGCAAATTGGGGCGAAACAAAACCGTATCGACCTCACTGAGGCGCGTATGGACCAGCAATTTGTTACGGCGACAAGAATTATGTCTGATAATGAGGATGCAGATATATCAGCTGCAATCATAAATCTCGTTATCCACGAAAGTGTCTTGAACGCTTCTTTAGGTGCAGGTGCCAGAATTATGCAACCGAGCCTTATGGATTTTCTCCGCTAAAAGAACCGTAACAGGATTTTAACGATCCTTGTTACGGTTCTTTTATTTGTGGCGAAACATTATACCTGTGTAAACGATATCAAGTCTATTTAAGCACGAGAAGTGCTATTTCGCCTTTCGAACGAATCATAAATCAGTTAGAATAGAGGAAAGTTTATCCAATAAAGTGAAGGTGATGTTGCGTTGAAAGTAAGTACAAAATATTTTGGAGAAGTGGAAAGCGATCTTACAGAAGTTATACAATTTCCATATGGATTGCCTGGATTTGAACGAGAGAAGCAGTTTATCCTCCTGCCATTTGGGGCAGACACCGACTCTCCTTTTCACGTGTTGCAGTCAATCACCCGAGCGGAAGTCGCGTTTATCGTTGCGGATGTGTTTCAATTTTTCCCGGAATACGAAGTGGAAATTTCAGAAAGCGACGTGCTCGCACTAGAATTGGAAAATGAATACCGGACAGCGCTTTGGGGATTGATCACCATTAAAGAGCCTTTTGCTGATTCAACAATGAATTTGGTTGCTCCTGTTGTCATAAATGTGGAAAAAAAGCTAGCAAAGCAGTCATTTAAAGATCATACTACGTATACACGCAAGGAACGTCTTTTCCGACAGGTGAAGGAGGGGTAACCATATGCTCGTTTTAACGCGTAAAGCCGATGAAGCCATCAAAATCGGAGATCAAATCGAAATTAAGATTATTGGCATCGAGAATGATCAAGTAAAAATTGGCATTGAAGCTCCTAAGCATATTGATATTCACAGAAAAGAAATTTATATAGAAATTCAAGAAGAAAATAAAGAAGCTGCAATGATTTCTGAGGAACTTTTTTCCCAGATTCGTAATCTGAAAAACTAGCATAAATAATAGATATATAGATTAAATAATGAAATATAAGTCCAAACACATATATTTGTGAAATTTTCTGTGTGAAACCTGTGTGTGGAATATGATATTTTGTCTTAAAAATAATTCTAAAACACTAGTTCTATTCTCCGTCCCAGCCCGTTCCCTAATTTTGTCATGATTATTGCACCTTGCCCAGGTTGATGAACATTGTTAATCTTTCAACGAGAAGGTGTTAACTATCTGTTTGTTCTCTTGGTTTTATCACGAATTATGGTTCTTAAGTCTTAATTATAAAATAAGCAAACGTTTGATTAAGGATCGATGATGAAGGAGGGATCATTCATGCAAATCTCTGCCCGACCCCGCCATGGGAAGAAGGCGGAACCCTCTCGTCCTTTTCTTTGGCTACAACTAGGTGGAAAAAGGAATGATGAATACTTACTCACAGCATTAAAAGCAATTGGATTTGATGCTGAATATTTCGAACATACACCAGTTCGAGCCGATGAACTCCGAACACGAGTTACTTTGCTCGCAAAGGAAGAGAGTTTTCGCATATTAGAAAGTAGTGAGTTGCGAAAATTAATGAGAGACTACCGGATCCTTGCGGCAATTCCCGCCGATACCCCGGACCTATTGAGAAAAGCCGTTCATTCGGATATTTCAACACTCATTTGTATTAATCAAACCTCTAGACAAATTGCTCAACATTTTGCCGTTGCCAATGATTATTCGTCATACGTTGATCCGCTCCTGCAGATGGAACTCGTCGAAGTTCTACGTCTAAATCGTGGATCACTGCGAGATGAGAAACCGTTTAAAATTACGAAAAACGACGAAGACAATGACGCGCTGAAGCTTGACCATGCAAAGGCGTCAATGAGACTGACGGCTTCAGAGTGCAGAGTATTAGACTCGATTTTAAAAGGCAAAAGTAACCGAAAGATTGCTGAAGATGACTTTTTGAGCGTTTCAACAGTAAATAATCATGTAAGTCAATTAACGAAAAAGATCAATGCAAACGATCGTACCCATGCCATTAAGCGCGTGATCCAGCTCGGTTGGCTTCGGTCAGGCTGACTCCGTCCGCTAAACAAATCTAGAAAAGCTCCGATACTATAAGTAACACGACGAGCGGAGTCAGGAGCTAGCTCGCTCGTTGCAGACTTTCGAACACGCGGAGATGGTCAATGGTGTATGAACGGGAATTAGTGAAACAGCTAGAAATTGTAAGCGGTCGAATTGTTTTTACAATGGAACATAGTTTATACTTAATTGAGAACCAGTCTAGGAAAGCAACAATTATTAGTGAACTCAAGCACGTTCTAGATTTTTATAAAGAGCTTGATTCTTACATTCCAAGGACTGGAGACAACAGTGAAATTGGGAACGTTAAAGCGAGATTAACCCGCGCGCGACGTGGAATTGAAGAAGCGATTAGTATTGTTGAACTTGGTTATTACAGTCGTGCGCAAGACGTGCTGGCCAATCATCTGCTCCCTGCCAGCAAAAGGTTTCTTGAACATTTGCCGATGGCATTTTCTTTAGAACCGAATGCATAAAGGAGGACAATGGTTTGGATATTGCCGGACTATCAATGCTACAATCTCAACATATCGCTGGTGTAGAGTTGAACACTGCACTACTAAAGAAAGTAAAAGAAACGGCTGATGAGCATGGCAGAGAATGAATCAAATGCTAGAAGGAGTTCATCAAGCCGAAAGAATTGCTGAACCATATAAAGGAACGACAATTAATATTCGTGCGTAATGTGGGAGTAGCTCGTTGGCTACTCTTTTTTAATTTCTAAAATTTGTCATTTGAACGTATCCTTAGCCTTATCTTCAGTAGAGGAGCTGTACTTTTCGGTGATTCAGCCGATAATAGAAAAAACTGAATAAGGGCAGGGATGAATATGGAAACGAATGACATTACTGTGCGCCCTTCAACGATCGCACAAGCTTCGCTGCCGCGAGCGCCGAAGAACGAAGGGATTGACCCTCAAAACAAGGCAAAAACGATGGAATTGGCGCAAGTAAAAATTCATGTGGATGAAGCGAATGAAAGGCTGCAGTCGGTGCATACAAATTTACGATTTAAGATTCATGAAGATTTATCAAGGGTGTATGTTCAAGTCGTTGATCGCTTCTCTGATGAAGTCGTAAGAGAAGTTCCTCCAGAGAAGTTGCTAGATATGAGTGCAGCTTTACTTAGGCAAGTCGGTTTGATTGTTGATGAAAGAAGTTAGAGCGGCTATTGTAGCCGCTTTTTTCGTTGAAGCAGACCGACCTTCGACCTATCTTTATGATGACCGGTAAATGATCGATGATATTGGTCGATAAAAGGAATAACAAGGAAACTGAGCGGGGTGAAGGAATGAGAATTTCAGGGTTTGCGTCAGGAATGGATATCGATCAGATGGTGCGGGATCTTATGCGGGCGGAGCGGGCACCGATGGACAAGTTCATGCAACAACAAACTTTTAAGAACTGGCAAGTTGAAGCATATCGAGAATTGAACACGAAGATTCGCTCCTTCGAACAATCTGTGTTTGATCGTTTGCTAACACCGAGTAAATTTCTCGGACGCACGGGCACGTCAACGAATGACAGTCTCGTGAGCGTCACTTCATCGTCAGGTACGGGGAATGCCCAGTATACGATTAATTCTGTATCCCAACTTGCAACGGCTGCATCTGCGTTTAGTACAGAGCGGGTCGGGGGAGAGGATTTTGATGTGCGTTCGCCGCTGAATGAGCAAGGAGTTAGTTGGAGCACGGGTAAAGTCGTCACGGATACGGCAGTGCACGAAGGAGATGGACAGTTTTCATTCGGCAGTGAGCATGACAACATCAAAGCCGACTCCGAAACGATCGTTCGTGTAAATGGGCGCACTTATGAAGTAGTGAATGATGAGCCAAAGGCAGGGCAAGTCCGAATTGAAGGAAATACGCTTCAGTTCAAGGACGGGGCTGTAGGCGAGAATGACCGGGTGGAAGTCGAGTTTATTACTGAAGCTGACGAGAAGTACAAGAAGGCGAGCATCTCGACGTTTAATGAGCGCGGAGAAGAAGTGATGCATAGCATCTTCATAAAGCCGGAAGACTCGCTCCAGACGGTGATGAACAAGTTTAACAATAGCGGTGTAGGTGTGAACATGTTCTATGATGACCATATGGGGCAAGTCGTCGTCTCACGAACTGATACGGGCGTGTTCAATAAAGACGGTCCTGAAATTCGATTTGATTCACATCTTGGTTCAGAGAATTCGGGGGCTAACACTTTCTTTGGAGGATTTCTTAATTTCGAAGAAACGAACGATCAAGGAGCAAAAAATGCCAAGTTTGAAATTAACGGTTTATCAACAGAGCGCAGATCGAACACGTTTTCGGTTGGAAATCTGACGATGACGCTTGGAGGAATATTTGATTCGCCAGTAACGGTCTCTTCTTCTGTAGATACCGATAAAATTGTAGATAACATTACGGCATTTGTTGATGAATACAACGCCTTAATCGATGAAATCCATGGAAACGTAAACGAACGACAAAACCGCGATTTTCCACCGCTTACGGATGAACAACGTCGTGAGATGAGCGA
This sequence comes from Geomicrobium sp. JCM 19037, assembly GCF_000698105.1. Classification (NCBI taxonomy): domain Bacteria; kingdom Bacillati; phylum Bacillota; class Bacilli; order Caryophanales; genus Geomicrobium; species Geomicrobium sp. JCM 19037. The sequence continues at coordinate 88,787 of NZ_BAWZ01000004.1, forward strand.
ATATGAAGTGGAAATGTGGGAAGAGAAAGCACGCAGTGGCTTAATGAGTCGGGACCGGCAATTGAGTGCATTTTTAAGCGACATGAGAATGACGATGTATCAAACCATTGAAAACGGACAGTCGGACATCCGTCATTTGAGTGATCTTGGTATTACGACATCGAATGACTATCTTGAAAACGGAAAGCTTGAAATTGATCAAGCAAAACTGAGAGCAGCGGTTCAGGATGATCCTGAAGGGGCTTACAATTTCTTTGCGCAAACGGGTGAAAACCCGGGATTGGCTAGGCAATTGCGTAGCGATATAAACGGTGCGAGCGATATGGTTTCAAGAAAAGCAGGAGGGTCGAGCGGGCGTCACCAAAACCATCAATCTCATTAGGAAGAGAATTAAATAATCTTGATACGAGAATTAGCAATTTTGAACGTCGCCTTGAACAGAAAGAACAACGGTATTGGCGGCAGTTTACAGCGATGGAACAAGCCATTGCTCGTGCAAACTCTCAAGGGGATATGTTGTACAACTTTATGTTCGGGAATGGAAATATGATGTAGGAGGTCAAGGCAATGACATTTACCGGTGCAAATGCTCAACATGCGTATCAACAGAATCAATTTCAAACAGCATCTCCTGGGGAGCTGACACTCATGCTCTTTAATGGTTGTTTGAAATTTATTAAACTAGCGGAGAAGGCAATGGATGAAAAGGATCACGAAAATAAAAATGTCAACATTTCTAAAGCCCAAAACATTATTCGTGAACTGATGGTTACGCTTAGAGTGAGTGACGAAACGACCGAACAGATGATGAAAATGTATGACTTCATTTATGATCAGCTTGTACAAGCAAATGTTCAAAGTGATCGTGAAGCGTTAAAAACAGCCAATACGTTCGTAGCCGAATTTCGTGATACGTGGAAACAAGTCGTGCAGCTCGATCGCAAAGAGCGGCATGCCAGTGGAGCGAGACTACAATGACAATTATTACGATTCTCCATGAGTTAACGGAGAAGCTGTACAACCATATTCAAAAGCCTTTGCCGCCGGATGATGATGAGCGCGAACGGTACTTAGCAATGATCGATATATATTTGGAAAAACGGGAGAAAAGAATGAACGCTGCTGATCATCCTGGCGAGGCGGTGACGCGCGATCCAAAAGCGTTAGAGATTGTCCGTATGAACGAAGTGATTCAAGAACGGATGACCGAAATCAAAAACCTTATTGGTCAAGACCTCCATCAAACCCGAACAAAGAAATCAATTCAAACCCGTTATGAACGTGCTGACCAAGGAGCGGTAGGAGAAGGGTATTACTTTGATCGTAAAAATTAACACTTGTGAGTGTAAGACCTTTCGATCAACGCCCTTTCCGCTCGCTTAGGAAAGGTTTTTGCTATTTATATGAACGTGGCACTCTTTAGAAATGCATTAATAGAAGGTAGTGCTCTAACATTTGTAATACATAGATGAGGGTTTACTATTTTCTCGGGCTATTACACTCCTCTCGTTTGCAAAGGTTTTTTGATATAGTGTGAGTGAGGTGATTTCATGAATGCAGGTTTAAATCAACAAATTCAATTCTTGAACAATTATAGAGAGTACGTTGACACGGTCGTGGATGGGTTGCAGTTGGCTGTGCAATTTTTTCGTGAGGAACAGTATCCGTCAGGAGAACGACTGTTACAAGACTTTATGGTCGGTTTTGAACGGTTTGGTGAGGACAATATGACAATGTATGCGCTGTTTGGAGCGGATGAGCGACTCGCGGGAGAATGGCGCACATTTCAGGAAGAATGCGAAAATGTTCGACAGATGTTAGCTACGGATAATAAGAAAAAGTGGTCAGAAGTGATTACTCAACAGACGATCCCCGTTTTTCAACGTTGGAAGTTAACGGTTGACCAACTAATTCAAGAAAAGCAAGGCAAGTAAAGGGAGCGCTTATTCGACTTCGTCGGTAGCGCTCCCTTCCAGTTCTTGAAAAGCTTCAATGTCAATTTGGACTTGTTCCGCATTTTCAACGACATCGTCAGGGATGTCAATCGATTCTATGTCGTTGTAGTCACTATAAGTGAGTTGCAACGACTGTTGTGCACTAATTTGTGCGCTCTGTCCACTGCTGATCATCATATCAATGGTCGTCGTAAAACCGCGCATATGCATTGTATCCTTATCAATAATAATCTCAAACGTATACGATTCGACGTTGAGCAAACGGTCGAGGTCTTCCATCATTAAACGGAACCCTCCTTGCAAGGCAGGAAACAACTCTTCTTCTGCCTCTTCTAACCCTTCTAAGTCGCCATCGGCTGTAATTGTATAGCGACCGTCTTCTTCTACGAGCGTGATCGAAGTTGGGTCAAGCTGTTGCTCAAATAAGTGGAATTGATTTTCTTGATTAAATTGTTGGAGTGCATACAATGAATCGGCAGTTTCTTCTGGTAACTGAATCCACGTATTTAATGAACTCTCATGAACAAAAAATCCAATATCCTCATGAAAATAGGTTTCAATGACCGATTGCTCATGGGACGAATCATTATCTTCTTCGAGTGTTGCGGTTTCGTGGTAAGCGAACGGATCTTGGGTGAGTTGTTGAGTCGTCTCGGTAATGACACGTGCTGTCGTTAAGTTTCTGCGGTTTGATTGTTCCGCTCTCATATTGACTTCGTAACTGTCCAGAGCTGCCATCGTCATCATGGATTGTTCAAGTAAGGCCAGAGCTTCCTCCTCGGCACTTTCTTCTTCCACTTCCACTTCTTCATCTTCAGGAGCAGGACGCTCATCGGGCGGTTCGGGTTCTGTGCTGTCTGAGCATGCGCTGAGCAGTATCAGCAAACATGCAAACGATAACCAGTGCGGTTTGATCGGGATCCCCCCCCTAAATAAGCTTCATACACCTTATTTTACCATATCTCTAGTCGTTGCATGTATGGAATTGAAGTCCCGCAGATCTTGGATTGTTGACTAAAGATGTATACGAATAACGATTTGGAAGAAGATTGATAAAAGAAGACGTTTTTCGACACAGGGCAGTTCTTCTATTTGGCTTGCTCCCACATAGGATAAAATATTACAGCTGTCACACACCTGTAAATATTTTGTCGTTTCGGCAGGAATTTAATAAGGGTATAGAGAAACTGTATACATCCTGAAAGGAGGAGTCTGATGATGAATTACAATATCCGTGGAGAAAACATGGAAGTAACACCATCATTAAGAGACTATGTAGAAAAGAAAGTAGGGAAAGTAGAGAGGTATTTTGATTCACCTCCAGTTGCCGATGTGCACGTCAAAATGCAGGTGCAAAATACCAATGAAAACGATATAGAAGTGACCATCCCTATGTCTCAACTTCTTCTGCGAGCTGAAGAAACACATCCAGATATGTATGCCGCTATCGACCTTGTGGTTGAGAAACTTGAGCGACAAATACGCAAATACAAAACGAAAGTCAATCGCAAATTCAGGCAAAGTGGAACGAAAGACATTTTTAAAAATGAGATTGGTGTCACCGAGTTATCGAACGGCTATACTCCAGAAGACGATGAGGAAGGTTTTGACCTCGTTCGGACGAAAAGGTTTAATTTGAAACCGATGGATGCTGAAGAAGCCGTGTTACAAATGGATATGCTGGGTCACTCATTCTTTGTATTCTCAAATGCAGAGAATGGCGATACGAATGTCGTATACAGACGTAAAGACGGCAGGTACGGGCTTATTGAGCCTGAGGCTTGATCGTCGTAATAAGGCCGCTCCGATAAGGGGGCGGCTTTTCATTTTGGGTCAGAACACGTTACATACGAGGGATATTTCTTCTTTTGCATGTCATTATTAACGTTTCTGATAAGTTCTTCAAAACAGGTTGAGAACCCCGCATTGTAACAGATCAAACAAATTGTTAAAATAGTGAATGGAGACTATTTGAAGATAGGGAACGAAGGAAGTTCCTCATGAGTATAGAATACATCAACAACATGACGTTTGAGAGGAAGTTGATTACATGATCGGATTACTGAAGAAAGTAATTGGCGATACGGATGAGAAGAAGTTAAAAAAGCTAGAGAAACTTGTAAACGAAGTGAACATCTTAAGTGATGAAATGTCAGGGTTGTCAGACCACGACTTGGCTGGGAAAACGGAGAATTTTAAATCACGTTACCAAGCAGGCGAATCCCTAGATGATCTCTTGCCAGAAGCATTTGCTGTTGTTCGTGAAGGCGCGGAGCGCGTGCTAGGTCTTCGCCCGTATGATGTTCAGGTCGTGGGTGGTATTGTGTTGCACCGCGGCGATACTGCGGAAATGAAAACGGGTGAAGGTAAGACGTTGGTGGCGACGATGCCCGTGTATTTGAATGCGATCAGCGGTGACGGCGTGCACGTTGTTACGGTGAACGATTACCTCGCTCGACGAGATAGTGAGCAAATGGGTGAATTGTACCGTTTTCTCGGTCTGACTGTTGGTCTTAATGAAAAGGGAATGACGAAAGACGAGAAGCGTGAAGCGTATGCAAATGACGTGATTTACGGGACGAATAATGAGTTTGGCTTTGATTATTTGCGCGACAATATGGTGCTTTACAAAGAGCAGATGGTACAGCGCTCGCTAAACTTTGCGGTTGTCGATGAGGTTGACTCGATTTTGATTGACGAGGCGAGAACACCACTCATTATTTCTGGTTCTGTTGAACAGTCCACTGATCTGTACGTAAAAGCAGATGGGTTTGTTCGGATGCTGCGTGAAGAAGAGGACTACAATTACGAGGAAAAGTCGAAGAATGTGCGTCTGACAGAGGAAGGTGTCAACAAAGCTGAGAATTATTTTGGTTTGGACAATTTGTTTGATGCGGGCAACGTGCAATTGACTCACCATATTAACCAGTCGATGAAAGCGCACCGAGCGATGTTTAGAGACGATGACTATGTGGTTGAAGACGGAGAAGTTGTCATCGTTGACTCCTTTACAGGACGTCTTATGAAAGGGCGTCGCTACGGAGATGGACTTCATCAGGCAATTGAAGCGAAAGAAAGCCTCGCCATCCAGAAGGAGAGCATGACGCTTGCTTCCATTACGTTCCAAAACTATTTCCGAATGTACAAGAAATTATCTGGGATGACGGGTACGGCGAAAACCGAAGAAGAAGAATTCCAAAACATCTACAATATGAACGTCATTTCTGTGCCGACAAATGTGCCGATTCAACGTACGGACAAGTCGGATTTGATCTACCGAAAAATGGACTTCAAATTCCAAGCTGTCGCTGACCGAATTGAAGAGATTCATGGCACTGGACAGCCGATTCTTGTGGGTACGGCTAATGTGGACACGTCTGAGCTCGTTTCCAAGATGTTAAAAAAGAAACGGATTGAACACAACGTTCTAAACGCGAAGAACCATGCGAACGAAGCGAAAATCATCGAAAAAGCCGGTCAAAAAAATGCGGTCACGATTGCGACGAACATGGCGGGTCGTGGAACAGACATTAAGTTAGGCGAAGGCGTACCTGAGCTTGGTGGATTGTTTGTTTTAGGTACGGAGAGAAATGAAAGCCGTCGGATCGATAACCAGCTGCGCGGACGTTCAGGTCGTCAAGGGGATCCGGGCATGTCACAGTTCTTCTTATCGATGGAAGACACGCTCATGCGCCGATTTGCAAAGGAACAGATGCAAAATACATTGCAAAAAATGGGCATGGAAGATGATGAGCCACTGGAAAGTAAAGTCGTAACACGTATTGTTGAGTACTCGCAAAAGCGTGTTGAAGGTCATAACTTTGACGCCCGTAAGCAGATATTGCAGTACGATGATGTAATGCGTGAGCAACGTGACATCATTTACAAGCAGCGGATGGACGTGCTCGAGTCGGACAACCTTTCAGAAGTCGTTGAGGGCATGATGAAGAGTGTGTTGGACCGTACCGTCGCTCAATACACCCCAGAAGCAGAAGTGCCTGAAGACTGGGATATTGAAGGCTGATCGCCGAATTGAACAACACCGTATTGTATCGCGGTGATGTGACAGTGAACGACTTGTACGGAAAAGAACCAGAAGAAATTATTGAGTTCTTAGACGGTAAAGTAAAGGCGAATTACAAGGCGAAAGAAGCGGAAATTGGCGAAGAGAAAATGCGTGAATTTGAGAAAGTAATCATGCTTCGCGCGGTTGACCGTAAATGGATGAATCACATTGACCAGATGGAGCAACTGCGTCAAGGCATTCACTTACGTGCGTATGCTCAAAATGATCCGCTTCGTGAATACCGTCAAGAAGGCTACACGATGTTTGAAATTATGGTTTCCGATATTGAAGAGGAAGTCACTCGCTACGTCATGAAAGCGCGAATTCGCAACAACATGGAACGAGAGCAAGTAGCGGAACAAAAAGAAGCGACTCATGGCGAGAAGAAGCAAGAAGAAAAAAAGAAACAACCAATTAAAAAAGGCACGGAAGTGGCCGTAACGAACCATGCCCATGCGGAAGCGGGAAGAAATATAAGCATTGCCACGGTGCTTAAGATAAAGGATGATGAATGATGGACAGTGTAGAAATTCGGAATGAAATCTCAGCGATGCAAAAGCGCCTCGCGGACTTTAGGGGGTCTCTTTGACTTAGAGACCAAAGAGGCACGGATTGCTGAGCTGGAATTGAAGATGACGGAGCCTGGATTTTGGGATGATCAAAACGAGTCAAAAAAAAGTTATTGATGAATCCAACGGATTAAAAGATATTACAGTGACGTTTAGCGAGCTTGCCGAAGAGCTCGAGAATCAAGAAGTGAGCTATGAATTGTTGCAAGAAGAAGAGGACGCCGATCTGCAGCAAGACTTGGAGAAAAGCTTAAAACAACTCGGTGAACGCATCAATCAATTCGAGCTGCAAATGTTGCTCAGTGAGCCCCATGACGCAAAAATGCGATATTGGAGCTGCATCCTGGCGCAGGCGGGACAGAGTCACAAGACTGGGCGGAGATGCTATTGCGGATGTACACCCGTTGGGCGGAAAAACGGAAGTTTTCTGTAGAGACGATGGACTACTTGCCTGGTGATGAAGCGGGTGTTAAGAGCGTTACGTTGCTCATTAAAGGACTTAACGCTTATGGCTATCTGAAGGCGGAAAAAGGCGTTCATCGACTCGTGAGAATTTCGCCATTTGATTCATCGGGGAGAAGACATACATCATTTGTTTCGTGCGATGTGATGCCAGAGATGGATGATGACGTCGCCGTTGACATTAATACGGAAGACTTGAAGATTGATACGTATCGTGCGAGTGGTGCCGGTGGGCAACACGTCAATACGACCGACTCGGCGGTTCGCATTACTCATTTGCCAACAAACACGGTCGTGCAATGTCAAAACGAACGGTCTCAGATTAAAAACCGCGATCAAGCATGAAGATGCTAAAAGCGCGGCTTTATCAGTTGGAAATTGAAAAACAACAAAAAGAAATTGATGAGCTTCGTGGCGACCAAGGAGACATCGGTTGGGGAAACCAAATTCGTTCTTACGTATTCCACCCATATAACATGGTGAAAGACCACCGGACGAATTTTGAGGTTGGTAATACAGGTGGAGTGATGGATGGTGGCATTGATCCATTTATTGATGAATATTTACGATCCACTTTAGAGAATAAATAAGCAAAAGGAATGTAAGCTGCCTCGATTTTGGCAGCTTCATTTTTTGCGTGCAACAGATGAGGAGACGGTTTTTTCATGCTTTCTATTCAGAGAAGACGGGGCAGACAACCGGTGGAAGGGAAACTTAGAATTATTACCAATTTGTTTCTCGTGCTCGGCGGTTCTGCTTTAGTTGCGATATCATACAACTTATTTTTATTGCCGAACCAGATTGCATCTGGTGGAGTAAGTGGTTTTGCGACGATTATTTATGAAACGGTTGGCATTGCTCCCCACCTCACTTTATGGGCGCTGAACATACCCTTATTTATTTTGGGGATGCTACTTCTAGGTGGTTGGAATTACGGCGCAAAAACGATCGTCGGGACGTTATTTTTGCCATTTGTCGTATTTTTAACACAAGATTGGGCGCCGCTTACGAATGACCCGCTGTTAGCTTCGTTGTTTGGTGGGATTGGTGTTGGCGCCGGACTTGGTCTGGTGTTCCGTTCCGGAGCGTCAACAGGCGGAACGGACCTTGCTGCGCAAATCATTAATAAGTACACGGGGCTCTCCCTCGGTGCATGTGTATTTTTTATGGATGGATTAATCGTGACCATCTCTGCATTTGCTTTTAGTATTGAACTGGCATTATTCGCCCTCATCGGTTTATTTGTCACCGGGAAAACGATTGATATTGTTCAGACCGGTCTAGGGTACGACAAAATGGCCTTTATCATTACAGCGAATGAAGAGCGGGTAAAAGAAGCGATTTTGACAGATGTAGATCGAGGCGTTACGAAATTACAAGCATCTGGCGGCTTTACAGACGATGAGCGTCCCGTTTTAATGGTTGTCGTTAACCGAAATGAAGTTTCGAAATTAAAATATACTGTCCAAAAGATTGACCATCATGCCTTTGTTGTCGTCACTAATGCAACAGAAGTTTTAGGTCAAGGTTTTAAAATGGACTAAATTAGGAACACTAATGCTCACGAGCATGACCTCATGCTCAGACTCTACTACGAGAATGAACATCGCTGATGAGGAAGGAGGGTATGAGGTTGAAAAAGTTCCTAATGACGTGTAGTGTTGCAATGCTTATTTTAGGCGGCTGTGGTGGTGGTGACGATGCCCCAGCTGATGACAATGGGAATGGCGAGCAAGCCGATGGTGTTAGTGCTGAAGAGGGTATGGCGCTTTACGAAGAAAACTGTATGTCTTGCCACGGTGGCGACCTAGAAGGTGCATCTGCGCCTGCATTGGAAGGATATAGTGAAGAAGAAGTATATGATGCGATTGAACAAGGACCTGGTTCAATGCCAGCAGGACTTGTCTCTGGTGAAGATGCAGAAGCCGTATCAAAGTATGTTGCACAAGAAGGGTAGTGGAGGAAGCTTCGAGCGTCTGCTCGAAGCTTTTTCAAATTGAAATGAGGTAAATCATAGTGAAACCATTCAAGCATGTACTTGCCGTTTCGCTCTTACTAGTCAGTGCTGGCTGTGGAGATGACCGCGAACCGGTCAGTGATGATGACGGAGGAACGACCGACCAAGAAGCGGAAGTTGGTGACGGTTACGACGGTGCAGAAGCATTTCATTTGTATGAGCAGAATTGCATGAGTTGCCACGGTGACATTGAAGGTGGAGGGGGCGGGTCCGCCGGTCCTGCCTTGCAAGGGTATGATGCAGAACAAGTGTTAGATGCCATTTTTGAAGGACCAGGAAGTATGCCTGCCAACTTACTTGAGGGCAAGAAGCCGAATCGGTCGCGAATTATATCGCTGAGCATGGGTAATGAAACACTTCGAATCATCGTGGTGTTTTAGCCCCCTGCGGTGCAGGCTGTTGTATAGACTACCTATATGAGTTGAACTAAAGAATTTCTTCCAAAACCACGGTAAACACACCGTTAACGCCAAAAGCTTGACGTCACCGAAGATCGATGTTAATCGTTCACAGTAGACGTAGCAATGAATCGTTTCTGTTACCACCGTTCAGTGTCACAATTAAGTACCTCTAGCATACCAACATCGCCTATTCAGTACTGTTTATTGGAACGAAAGGCGGTGACGCCTGCGGGAGAATGGCTGAGGCGAGATCCCGCAGGTTGTAAGAGGTTCATTTCATTGAAAAAGAGAAATTCAAAAATGTATAACAATGTTTCGTTTGCAATAAATAGAAAATCCCACGTAGACCCTGTCTATGATGGAATTTAATTCAATGAGGAACCCTTTTTAGCAGGAATCCCCACATAGAAAGGCGATAACCCCACATAGACGGTTCTATGATGGGATAATGTATGATCGCAAAGCTCTATGTAGTTGAAATCCCCACATAGTTAGGACCCGGTGGTTCGCGTTAACGAGTAAATTAGAGAGTGAGACGCTATTTTTTCAGTGACCTCGTCGCAAGACTGAGTCTAGGCTGGTCCTCCGCTGCATAGAAGAAAACTCGGTTGCCATCTTTTGGCAACCGATGTTGTACTTATAGTCTGGACTGCATAATAGACACATCGAGCACAAGCGGAGCGAAGTGAGAGGTGATGTTGCACTTGTGCTTTGTAGTGCATAGAAAACACGGGGGTCGATTTTTGACCACCGATGTTGCACTTGTGCTTTGGAGTGCAAGCATTAGCCTGTAGTTGAAAGCAATAATCCACAGCACAAATCAGGAAAATCTAAAGTCCACACTATATTGATGCTCAAGTATGGAAATGAGCGTTCAAGACGTTTCTCGAAGCCGAGTTGTTCGAGGTTTGCTAACCTGATTGCTCATCCTCATTCCAATCCGATCTTAGTGGAAATAGATTCGAAAGGGAAATGATCGTTTGGCGTAGTTTTGTTTCTAAGCGGTGTTCTTCTAATTCCAAATCAATAATTATGAAAGCAGATTGTCTGCAGTTAACGACACGCTCTATTGGTAATGAGAGTCGCAGCTCTACAACGAGGTCATCACAAGGGTTCCTATTAGATAGGAAAATACTGAGCGATATACGTTTGTGCTTCTGTTATATACAGAAGGCTTTTTTTGGATGCAAAATTGTCACAGTCAAATTGTTACATGTCGAATGGGCACAGAAGAACGCTTCTGCTGTTTGTTGGAATGTTTGTTATTGAGATGAAATCAAACTGTAACACAAAAAGTTGGGGGGAATTGATATAATGATTTTCGTAGATTATGACAAGAGGTTTCAAACGTCTACATATTTCGTCAAGAGTTTTTAATTTTGGGTGTGATCAGTAAGATGATAACAATGAAACGAGTGCGCAAACAGTATCCTAATGGGGTTCAGGCGCTAAATGGGATGGATATACACATCGATAAAGGTGAATTTGTTTATGTCGTAGGACCGAGTGGTGCCGGTAAAACAACCTTTATTAAGCTAATGATTCGGGAATTAAAACCGACTGAAGGAACCATCCATATTAACGGGAAGAACCTTGGAGATTTGTCAAACAAGCAAATTCCTTTCTTACGAAGAAAGATTGGCGTTGTTTTTCAAGACTTCAAGCTTTTTAATAAGCTATCGGTATATGAGAACATTGCTTTCGCTCTTGAAGTGATTGAAGAATCACCAGAGAAGATCAAGTCACAAGTGATGGACGTACTAGAAATTGTTGGTTTGAAGTCGAAGGCCCGGTTTAATCCAACGGAATTATCAGGTGGAGAGAAGCAACGGATTGCGATTGCACGAGCAATGGTTAACCAGCCTGCAATTCTTATTGCGGATGAGCCGACAGGAAACCTTGATCCCGAGACGGCGTGGAGCATTATGGGCACGCTTGAAGAGATTAATAACCGAGGGACAACCATTGTTATGGCCACACACAACAGTCACATCGTTAACACGTTGAAAAAACGAGTCATCGCCATTGAAAGCGGCAAAGTCGTTCGGGATGAAGCGGGAGGAGCATACGGCTATGAAGCGTAGAACACTCACACGCCACGGACGAGAAGGTTTAAAGAACATTCGACGCAACGGCTGGATGAGCTTCGCTTCTATCAGTGCAGTTGCAATCATGCTATTTGTTGTTGGTGTGTTCGGTTTCCTCATTATCAATACGAACAGTCTTGTCGATACGATCGAAAATGATGTGGAGATTCGTGCATTTTTTGAACAAGATGTTGAATCTAGTCAGCAAGAAAATTTGATGGAAGATATTGAGCAAAATGCCTCGGTTGAATCCGTCATCTATCGAGACCGGGATGAGGGCTTGGATTATTTTCTTGATAGCTTAGGCTCTGAAGGAGCGGTGTTTGAAAACTTGCGGGATGAGAACCCGTTAAACGATGCGCTAATTATACAGGCAACCGATCCGCAAATGACAGAACCGTTGGCCGAAGAGATTCGCTCGCAACCTGAAGTTGAGACGGTTGAATACGGAGAAACAATTCTCTCTGAACTGTTCACCGTTACGAACTACATTCGGGTCATTGGCGGGGCGCTCGTCATAGGGTTAATCTTTACATCTATATTCCTCATTTCGAACACAATTAAACTTACAATTATCTCACGTAAAGATGAGATTCAAATTATGAAACTTGTCGGAGCAACGAACAGTTTCGTTCGTTATCCGTTCTTCATAGAAGGTATGCTCATTGGAATCTTTGGAGCAATCATACCAATTGCGGGTCTCACCGCAGGATATTACTACTTGCATAGTTTTATGTATGATCAAATTCCATTCTTCACACTTGTTGATCCGAATCCGATGATTTGGCAAGTGTCAGCCATACTGCTTTTCATTAGTGTTATTGTTGGGGCCTTTGGTAGTCAGATGTCTGTGCGGAAGTTTTTACGAGTATAGAAAAACAGAACTTTGGGAGGAACGCTAAGCATGCAGGGGAAAAAGCTATTCATGTTCGGGGCATCGCTCTTAGTAGCTGTAGCGGGCTGGACGGGTTACACCAGCTCAGCTTCAGCATCAGAGCTTGAGCAAGAGTTAAGTGAACTTCAGAGTGATCGTCAAGAGGTAGAGAATCGTACAGAAGATAAAATGAGCGAGCTTGATGGCGTCGAAAACGATTTGAACGCCATTAGCGAAGAAATTCGTGAACTCGACGAAGAAATTAGCGAAACATCTTCTGAAATGAACCGTTTAGAAACGGAAATTACGGAAATTGAAGAGGAAATTGAAGCGTTAGAAGCAGAAATTGAAGAAATTGAAGCAAGAATTGCAGAGCGTGATGAACTCATTAAAGACCGGGCAGCGTCGATGTATAAAAACGGTGGCGGTACGGTTGAATATCTAGAAGTTCTGCTTGGCGCGCAAAGCTTCGGTGATTTTATTGAGCGTGTACATACTCTTTCCACAATCGCTGAGCAAGATCGCGACATTTTAGAAGAGCATCAAGCTGACCATGAATTGTTGGAAGAGAAGAAAGCCCAAGTTGAAGATAATCTATCAACCTTGGAAAACCACTTAGAACAATTAGAAGAGTTACGTGCAGAGCTTGAAGATATGATGGCGGTGAAAAACGACGTCATGTCAGGGCTTGAAGATGATGAAATGCAACTTTTAGATGAGATAGACGCACTTGCCAATGAGCAGCAGCTACTTGAAGATCAAGAAGATGCGAAAAGAGATCAAATCGCAAAAGCGGAAGCCGCGGCTGAAGCTGAGCGTCAAGCACAAGAAGAAGCACGCGTAGCAGCGGCGGCTGAAGCAGAGACTGCAGCAGAGACAGCGGCGGCGACAACGTCATCTCCTTCATCGACTTCAAACAGCTCAGGAGGCGGCGGCAGCTCTAGCGACTCAGGCTCCAGTGTAGGCGGAGGATCTTCCTCTGTGAGTGACACCGGTGGTACGCTAGCACGCCCAGCAACAGGGAACATTAACTCTCATTACGGGATGAGAAATGGTAGAATGCACCACGGTGTTGACATTCCACAAGCAGGTCGTTCTAACGTTCCGATCGTTGCTTCTGAATCTGGAACCGTTCAGTCAGCCAGATACATGAACGGATATGGAAACACGGTCATTATTCGCCACAACATCGGCGGCAGAACAATCGAGACGCTATATGCGCATCTTGATTCCATTCACGTTTCGGTCGGCCAATCCGTAAGCCGTACACAACAGATCGGCATTATGGGTAACACCGGGCGTTCTTCAGGTCCTCACCTTCACTTTGAAGTGCATGAAGGCACATGGAACGGAGCAAAGAGTAATTCAGTGAATCCAGTGAATTACTTCTAAATCATAGATGAAAAGCCACAAGCGGCCTGGCCTCTTGTGGCTTTTTTGCGAGTTTGTCTGCGGCTCATTGAAAGCGGGGAATTGCAAAGCGTATAACCTTGTTTCACTTTAGGTAAATAGAAAACCCCACGTAGATCACGTTTATGATGGGATTTTATTGAATGAGGAACCATTTTCTGCAGGAATTCCCACATAGACGTTTCTATGATTGGATTGTTAACAATTGCAATGCGTCATCCTTTTTGAAATCTCCACATCAGTCGGACCCATTAGATCTCGCTAAAGCATAATGAGGTAAGGGAGCCGATATTTATCATCACACGCTGTTGTCTGCCGGCTAGGTTTATAGAAAGGATCGAATCGTCAGAGAAAAGACAGCGTTGCTCACCTGAATGGCCATACAAATTTCGCCAACGGGCATTTGTTTCACCTTTTTATCTCTGGCAAAAACGACCTGTTTGCCAGGAAATTGCAACGGAGTTTCTACGCCGAGTGTAACAATGGAAACGCACTGAACCCCGACGCTATTCTCAATCGGAACTTCTTTGTTTCAACTTATTTAAAAGGCTGTTATGGGGGTGGATTTTCATTCTATCGTCAAAAAACTTCCGCCTATATTCCTTTGTCTTGATACAGAAAATGTGTTTAAATGGTGGGAAGAGAGGTTCACATCATAAGCAATACAAGCGTTTCATATGCTCTTAAAAGGCAAGTCATGTCGTTTTAATAAATAGAGGTGGAGCAATGATGAGTGGAAGTGGCAAATGGATTGCGGCTCTCGTAGCTGCTGTTCTTGTCGCAGGTGCCGGAGGAATGTATGCAGGTGCAAGTTTGGACCAAGGTGGTTATGATGCACCGCTGAGTCAAGGTGACTCAAATTCTGATGGTGAAGGTAGCGGCTGGGATAAGGTGCACAGAGCTTTTGACGTTATTTCAGAAGGATACGTAGAAGAAGTAAATGAAGATGAGCTCTATGAAGGGGCCATTCGCGGCATGCTAGAAGAGTTGGAAGATCCATACTCGGTCTATATGGATCGTGACACCGCAGAGCAGTTTACACAGTCACTCGGCAATGAATTTGAAGGTATTGGCGCCGAAGTAAATATGGTAAATGGCAACGTGACAATTGTTTCTCCTATTCAAGGATCACCTGCAGAAGAGGCAGGTCTAATGCCTGATGATCGAATTCTTGAGGTTGACGGCAATCCGACGGAAGGTCAGACCTTAAATGAAGCGCTCATGCAAATTCGTGGTGAAAAAGGCACGAATGTGTGCTTACAATCGGTAGAGCATCAGCTTCTGAACCATTTGAAGTAGAGATTGAGCGAGATTCAATTCCGGTAGAAACGGTGCATGCGCACCATTATGAAAGAGATGGTCAAGATATTGGTGTTCTTGAAATCACATCGTTTTCTATTGATACAGCCGATGAGTTTAGAGAAGGCCTCGATGAGCTTGAGAATGAAGGCATTGATGGGTTAATTGTAGATGTGCGAGCGAACCCTGGTGGGTATTTGAACAGTGTTCAAGAAATTGGTAGCTTGCTGTTACCTAAAGGTGAAACGATTGTTCAAGTAGAGGAACCAGACGGTACGGTGACTGAGACGCTTCCACGTTAGAAGAGAATAAGTCTTATCCGATTGTTGGACTTATTAACGGGGGTAGCGCTTCTGCATCGGAAATTCTCGCCGCTGCATTGAATGAGGCTGGAGGATACGAGCTTGTTGGTGAGACGACGTTTGGAAAAGGCACGGTGCAACAGTCGTATGATTTTGGTGATGGAAGTGAGATGAATTTGTCGATGTTCCGCTGGCTTACTTCGGCTGGAAATGACATTCATGAGGAAGGTGTGGAGCCGACCATTGAACAGACACAACCTGACTATTTCTATGCGACGGCATTGGCGATTGATGAACCGTTAGAGCCAAACGATAACAACGATCAAGTACGCAGTGCTCAAGAGATCTTACTCGGTCTTGGTTATGAGCCAGGAAGAACAGACGGGTATTTCGACGAACAAACAGAGAACGCAGTTATTGCATTTCAAGAGATGGCGGACGACCTCGATGTGAACGGTACGATCAACGAAGAGACCGCTCAAGCGCTTCATACAAGCATTGTTGAACAAATCCGAGAGCCAAGTAATGATCGGCAATTGAACCGAGCCATTGAAGTGATTTTAGAACAAGCATCTTAAATGAAGCAGGCCATGCATTCGTCTCTTTGGATACGCGAATGCATGGTTCTTTTTTAGGAAGCTATTTTCTGATGACTCAGTTATAATAAAGGAAAGATCTAGAAATGAGGGATGCGCGATGCCAACGTGGCTGAACGAGTTGCTTACAGGAATTGGTTTGTTTTTTGTGCACCCACTTACATATATCGCACTACTTTTTATGGCTTGGTTAGGGTACCGCCGCGTTAAAAGAGAACGTAAGATGTTTCATACAGGAATCGGGGCTTGGACGAATGAATTGTTTTACCCGCTTATTCCCGGTGTGTTAGCAGATCGTGCTTTCATCTGTCGTTTTGCTACTCGGTTTGGTGTTCGCACCTGCATACATTTTAATGGCTGCAATGCTGTATGCATTGCTTCTCATCGTATTCGGTGCGCGTTTCTTATCAGCTGCATATGCACTGTTAATTGCGTACTTATTGGATGTTGGTTTCGCCTTTTTCAATGTGGAACTGCCATTTGTGCAAGTAGGACAAGCTGAGGCGTTTCCTGTACTCGTTCTCGTTGGGCTGCTCCTCATAGTGGAAGCCATCCTTCTAATTCGGTTAAAGAAACCGACACACTTTTCGCCGCTTCGGACAAAGAGTAAGCGAGGAAAGTGGATTGGTGGACAAATGGTGGAACGAGCTTGGCTCATTCCCATTTTCATATTCATTCCTGGAAGTGGATTTTCTGACATCGGTTGGTGGCCAGTATTTTCGTTCGGAAATGAAGTTTCGCTCGTACTACTACCCATACTCATTGGACACCGAGCGCGTTCACAAACTGAACTACTGTACAAGCAAATACAACGTACGGCGATCCGTACGCTTTGGTTGGCTGTACTGGCAAGTGTCGGTGCAACTATTGTGTACTTTGATGTTTTCTCATCACTCGTAACGGTCTCAGTGTTGTTCGCCTTCGTAGTGTTCGTTCATATATTGCGGGCATCAAGGGAAGGTCGTCAAATTCCATACTTCACGCCACGGTCTGATGGAGTGATGATTCTTGCAGTAATTACTGATTCTCCTGCAGACAAGATGGGCTTAAAACCAGGGGAAATCATTACAAAAGTACACCAAGAACCGGTCAATAGCGAGTGGAGTTTCTACCAAAAGCTGCAAATTAACCCTGCGTATGGACGGGTCGAAGTTGTTGATGCTCAAGGTGAAAAGCGGATCGAACAAGCCGCTCTTTACGATAATCAGCATCACGAATTAGGCATTATCTTTTTGAAGCCCGAAAGCCGTGAAGAGTGGCATAGTTACGACTCACATGGATAATTAAAACAAAGTTGTTATAAGACATTCCCGATTGAGGCATTCTATGAATAATCATGCCAAAAACGGGAATGTCTTTTTATGGACATTGGAAAAGAAAAAGCGAAAATATGTTCGCTTTTTCTTTCGCTATGGTATACTTACACAAAGAAGATGATCGTTGTTGACAGAAGGAGGAACCTGTTTTGAGCCGAGATTTTGAGTTAGTATCGGAATACGAACCGCAAGGGGATCAACCGAATGCAATCAAAGAGATTGTGAAAGGGGTTCGTGATGGGAAACGTCACCAAGTGTTGCTTGGAGCGACGGGAACAGGCAAGACATTTACGATGTCGAACGTCATTCAAGAAGTAAAGAAACCGACGTTAATTATTGCACACAATAAGACACTTGCTGGTCAGCTATATAATGAGTTCAAAGCATTTTTCCCTAACAATGCTGTGGAATACTTTGTTAGTTACTACGATTATTATCAACCGGAGGCGTATGTGCCTCAGTCGGACACCTTTATAGAGAAAGATGCAAGCATTAATGATGAGATTGATAAGTTACGGCACTCGGCAACGAGCGCGCTTTTTGAACGTGATGATGTCATCATCATCGCAAGTGTAAGTTGCATCTATGGCTTAGGATCACCGGAAGAATACCGTGATCTTGTCGTTTCCTTACGCACGGATATGGAAAAAGGACGCGATGAGCTACTCAATGACTTGGTAGACATTCAATATACACGCAATGATATTAACTTTATTCGTGGTACGTTTCGCGTACGTGGAGATGTTGTAGAAATCTTTCCAGCATCTCGTGATGAGCAATGTTTTCGTGTAGAGTTTTTTGGTGACGAGATTGACCGGATCACTGAGGTAGATGCGTTAACCGGTGAAGTCATCGGGGATCGTAATCACGTCGCTATTTTCCCAGCCTCGCACTTTGTGACTCGTGAAGAAAAGATGAAGAAAGCGATTGTGAATATCGAGAAAGAATTAGAGGAACAGCTTGACGTGTTGCACGGTCGCAACAAATTGCTTGAAGCGCAGCGACTAGAACAGCGGACGCGTTATGATATTGAAATGATGCATGAAATGGGCTTTTGTTCAGGTATCGAGAACTATTCAAGACACCTTACGTTCCGGAACCCTGGCGAATCCCCGTACACGTTAATTGATTTCTTTCCAGAAGATTTTCTTTTAATTGTAGATGAATCGCACGTTACGTTACCGCAAGTACGGGGAATGTATAACGGAGACCAAGCGAGAAAGCAAGTGCTTGTTGATCACGGCTTCCGTCTGCCATCAGCAATGGATAACCGCCCATTAAAGTTCGATGAATTTGAGGGTAGGGTATCGCAAGCGGTATATGTCTCCGCAACACCTGGATCTTATGAAGAGGAACAGTCTCCGGAAATGGTTGAACAAATTATCCGGCCGACGGGGCTGCTTGATCCACTTGTTGATGTGCGTCCGATTGAAGGTCAAATTGATGACCTCATCGGTGAGATTAATGAACGTGCAGAAAAAGGTGAACGAGTACTCATTACGACGCTTACGAAGAAGATGTCGGAAGACTTAAGCACATATTTGACGGAAATTGGTATTAAAGTAAAATACCTTCATTCTGATATTAAGACGCTAGAAAGGCTGGAGATTATCCGGCAGTTACGCCTCGGTGAGTTTGATTGTCTCGTCGGCATTAACTTGTTGCGTGAAGGGTTGGATATCCCTGAGGTTTCCCTTGTTGCAATTTTAGACGCTGACAAGGAAGGGTTTCTACGAGCGGAGCGATCGCTCATTCAGACAATGGGTCGTGCGGCACGAAACGCAGCAGGTCAAGTCATCATGTATGCGGACAAGATTACAGGCTCGATGCGGGTCGCTATTGATGAAACTGAGCGCCGGCGCGCCATCCAGAAGAAGCATAATGAAGAGCACGGCATCGAACCGAAGACGATTCAAAAAGCTGTACCACAGACGGTGCAAGCGACGGTCTCTTCTGACGAAACAGACAGCGCGGTCGTAAAGAAACCAAAACAGATGTCCAAAGAAGAACGAGAGAAAACGATCGAGAAGATCGAAACAGATATGAAAGAAGCTGCGCGCTTATTGGATTTCGAACGGGCAGCTGAGTTACGAGATGTGCTCATCGAACTAAAGGGTAGCTAATCGACTATGGATGGAAGGGAAGACCCGACTTATGGCATTAGAGAATATTCAAGTTAAAGGTGCAAGATCACACAATCTAAAGAATGTAGATCTGACCATTCCTCGCGATCAACTTATTGTATTTACAGGGTTGTCGGGCTCAGGTAAGTCATCCCTTGCGTTTGACACGATTTATGCTGAGGGCAGCGCCGGTATGTGGAATCATTATCTTCGTATGCAAGGCAGTTTTTGGGACAGATGGATAAGCCAGATGTAGACAGTATTGAAGCTTATCGCCTGCGATTTCCATCGACCAGAAGACGACGAGCCAAAACCCGCGATCAACCGTTGGCACCGTTACTGAAATATATGATTATTTACGATTGTTATTTGCCCGTATTGGTATGCCTTATTGCCCGCGACACCACATTCCCATTACGTCCCAAAGTGTTCAGCAAATGATTGACCAGCTGCTCACATATCCAGAACGAACGAAAATGCAAATTCTTGCGCCTGTCGTTTCTGGGAGAAAAGGTACGCACGTTAAAGTATTTGAGGACTTAAAGAAACAAGGGTTTGTCCGTGTTCGTGTTGACGATACGATTGTTGACTTGTCTGAAGAGATTACGCTGGAGAAGAATAAAAAGCATAATATTGAAGTGGTGGTAGACCGCATCGTGATTAAAGAGGGTATTGAGGCCCGACTTTCAGGTTCTTTAGAAACCGGTCTTGAACTATCAGGTGGACGCATTCTTATTGATGTTGTCGGCGAGGAAGAAGTATTGTTTAATCAACATCATTCTTGCCCTCATTGTGGATTCTCCATCGGTGAGTTAGAACCGCGTCTTTTCTCTTTTAACAATCCTTTTGGGGCATGCCTACGTGTGATGGTATCGGTGCGAAACTGGAAACCGATGAAGAATTGGTTGTTCCTGACGCTGATCTTTCGTTGAATGAACATGCGATTTTGCCGTGGAAACCAACGAGTTCTAACTATTATCCGCATCTCTTGCAAGCTGTGTGTTCTCACTTTGGTATTGATATGGATGTCCCATTCAAGCATCTTCCGAAAGAACACGTGAATATCTTGTTTTATGGCGGTGGCAAAGAGAAAGTGCTGTTTCGCCATGAGAATGAGTTTGGTGGCGTCCGGGAACGACTCATTCAATTTGAAGGGGTGCTAAACAATATCTCCCGTCGTTACCACGAGACGTCGTCAGACTATGTGCGTGAGCAGATGGAGCAATACATGATTAGCAAGGCATGTAAAACGTGTAATGGGCATCGCTTAAAAGACGAAAGTCTCGCTGTCTGGATTGATGGAAAGCATATCGGTCAAGTGACGGACTTGCCTATTTTACAAACGAAGTCGTGGATTGAGCAGCTCGACTTGTCTGAGAAAGATCGCCAAATTGCCCGGCTCATTTTGAATGAAATCTCTGAGCGTCTAGGGTTTTTAGGGAATGTCGGTCTCGGATACTTAACACTTAGCCGTACAGCTGGCACGTTGTCTGGTGGGGAAGCCCAACGTATTCGTCTTGCCACCCAAATTGGCTCGGCATTGATGGGTGTTCTATACATTTTGGATGAGCCGAGCATCGGCTTGCACCAACGAGATAACATGCGCCTCATCCGAACGTTGGAAAGGATGCGTGACCTTGGCAATACGCTAATTGTCGTTGAACATGATGAAGACACGATGCTTGCTGCCGACTATATCGTTGATATTGGTCCCGGTGCCGGGTTAAACGGTGGGTATATTACGTCCGAAGGAACACCAGATCAAGTAATGGAAGATCCAGAGTCATTAACTGGTCAATACTTGTCAGGGAAGCGGTATATCCCATTGCCAAAAGAAAGAAGAAATCGTACAGATCGAAAGATCTCAATAAAAGGGGCAAGCGCTAATAACTTAAAAAACGTGTCCGTTGATATTCCCCTCGGGGTGTTCAATGCGGTTACTGGAGTATCAGGATCTGGGAAGAGTACACTCATCAATGACATTCTCCGAAAAGCACTTTCCCAAAAGCTGCACCGTGCTCGTGAAAAGCCAGCAAAACACCGAGAGATTAAAGGGATTGAAGAGCTGGATTACGTCGTGAACATTGACCAGTCTCCGATCGGGCGAACGCAAGATCGAATCCAGCAACGTACACAGGTGTATTTGATTATATTCGCGAAGTGTTTGCGATGACGAACGAAGCGAAAGTACGAGGGTATCAGAAGGGCCGGTTCAGTTTTAATGTGAAAGGCGGTCGTTGCGAGACATGCCGAGGAGACGGTATCATTAAGATTGAGATGCATTTTCTTCCTGATGTCTACGTGCCTTGTGAAGAATGTGACGGGAAACGATATAATCGCGAGACGCTCGACATTAAATACAAAAATAAGAACATTGCAGATGTGCTTGAGATGACGGTTGATGAAGCGATTGTCTTTTATGAGAACATCCCAAGAATCTACCGCAAAATTAAAACGTTACAAGATGTCGGATTAGGGTATATAAAATTAGGGCAATCTGCACCACGCTGTCAGGTGGGGAGGCTCAGCGTGTGAAGCTTGCATCGCAACTTCACAGGCGGAGCAGTGGTCGTTCTTTATATATCTTGGATGAGCCAACAACGGGATTACACGTCGATGACATCAAGCGGCTGTTGCAAGTGTTGCAGCGCCTCGTTGACCATGGTGACACCGTACTTGTTATTGAACACAATCTAGATGTTATCAAAACCGTCGACTATATGATTGATCTCGGACCAGAAGGTGGAGATGGCGGTGGTGAAATTGTCGCTACTGGTACACCAGAGCAAATCGCTGCTAACAATCAGTCACACACAGGTGCGTTCTTAAAGCCGATTCTTGAACGAGAGAACAAACGCATGGACGAAGAAGCATCAGTAAATTCGTAGTTCATCTGAAACCGGTTTTTCCTATTAAACGTATATGTATCAATCGCAAATCATTAATCTGAAAGTGGGGGATATATTGTGGAAGAACGCAAAATGATTCTAAAGATGATTGATGAAGGCAAGATTAGTGCAGAAGATGGCGAGAAGCTCATGAAGGCGATTGGCAACCAAGAGAAAAAGCAATCGACGGTGAGCAGTTCGACGACACGTGAAACGTCAGAGTTAAGTACACAAGTGAATTGGGACGAAGGAAATAAGCGATTTGATGAACGAGAGAACGAGCGTCAAAACGGATCGGATGAAAGCAGTCGCTGGAGCGAAGGTGCCCGTTGGTTCTCAGATTTTGTTGAGTCAGCAGTGACGAAAATCAAAGAACTTGATCTTGATTTCAACTTCGGCAATGCAGTTGAAGTAAACCATATCTTTCAACATACGAATATGACCGAAGAGCTGTTTGAAGTGTCTTTAGAGAACGGCACGATTGATGTCGTTGTTTGGGATGAAGAAGACGTGAAAGTCGACTGCAAAGCGAAGGTGTATAAGGCGGATGGTGAAGAGGAAGCGCGCGATGCATTTCTAGAAAACACCGTGTTAGAATCCGTCGGTGGAGAACTACACTTGTACACGAAATCCAAACGTTTGAAAGTTAATACGACAATCTACGTCCCGAAGAAGAAGCTAGATAAGTTGAAGTTGTACACGTTTAACGGCAAGATTTCGTTGCGAGATGTGGACAGCACGTACGTGACGGTCAAATCGGTGAATGGGAGCTTGGAACTTGAAGATCTTAAAGCCGATGTTTTGGAAGCCGAAGCGATGAATGGAACGATTCATATTAAAGGCGGTCAAAGCGAAAGAATTGACTTGCGCACAGCGAACGGTACGATCGATATAGAAGGAAGTTTCGACGACATTGACGCTGAATCACTGAATGGCACGATTAATTGTCGTCTGCGTGATGTAAAGGAAGGCAGAGCGTCATTGAATGCAACAACAGGTTCAATTTATGTCGTTGTACCTGAGGAGATTGGCACGAAGGCGAAACTCAAAACAAACGTTGGCAATTATCATTGGAAGTTGCCGAATGTCGATGTACTTGAGGAGAAACGAGACTTTATTCAAAAGACGCTTTCGTTAGTCTCTAACCCAAGCTACGAACAGCAGCTTCGCATTGAAGCGAGTACGAAAACAGGCTCAGTATCATTGAAATCAGAAGGAAGAGAATAGGAGGTAGCGAATATGGGATCTTTGCGCCGTTCAGATACGGACCGTTGGTTCACAGGTGTTTGTGGTGGTTTGGCGAACGTTTTATCGATTGACGTGAAACTGATTCGGATCATTGCTGTCATTAGTCTCATATTCGCTTTTCCTTTCACTTCTCTCGTATATTTGGCAATGACGATACTCGTGCTTCAGAAGGAGACAGACAAACGTGATCGGTTGTTTTTTCTATATTGCGGTGAATGCAGCAGTGCTTTTAATTACAGGTTTACTATTTGATGGGTTTGAACTAAGCGGTTGGGGAGCAGCGATCCTTGCTGCCGTTTTGCTCGGCTTGGCGAACACACTCGTAAAGCCAATCATTGTCGTCTTGACCTTACCTGTCACCATCGTAACGCTTGGTATCTTTATTTTCGTCATAAATGCTCTGCTCTTGTACGTGATTTCTTGGGTAATGGGCGATCTATTCATGATTGAGAATTTCGGTACCGCGATTCTAGCTGCTGTTGTTATGGCAGTGATTAACGCATTGCTTAACTTGCTGTCAAAACCGTTCACATCATAATTTAAGAGCGCCCGGAATCCATCACGGGCGCTCTTTGTCGTTCATTTGCGCTTTCAAACATGCTACAATAGTAAAGATCTGCGAACGGCTTGATCGTGGAATGCATGGAGGTGTAACGATGTCAAAAGTAACGGCGAAAGACTTGATCGATCGCTTCTCGTTAGAACTTCTCGGTGGAGAGGATGGAATTTACCGTCCGATTACAACGAGTGATATTTCTAGGCCGGGTATGGAAATGGCTGGTTTCTTTACATATTATCCTCGTCGGCGATTGCAATTGTTAGGTAGAACGGAGCTAACGTTTTTAGAACGACTCACTGCCGACCAGAAAGCTGAAAGAATGGACAAGCTGTGCACAGCCAACACACCTGGGGTCATTATTTCCAGAGGTCTCGAAGCACCGGAAGAATTAAAAAAAGCATCTGAACGCTCAGGTGTACCGATTATGCGAGCAGATATGACAACGACTCGACTCATCAGTATGGTGACGAACTTCCTCGAAGCACAACTAGCGGACACAACGGCTGTTCATGGTGTGTTAGTCGACATATACGGAATCGGCGTTCTTATTACTGGTGCAAGTGGTGTTGGTAAAAGTGAGACGGCTCTTGATCTCGTGCGTAGAGGGCATCGACTCGTTGCCGATGATTCGGTAGAAATTAGTCAACAGCATGCGGATACACTCATGGGGAGAGCGCCTGACCTTATTCGCCATCTGTTGGAAATCCGTGGACTTGGCATCATTGACGTCATGACACTATTTGGCGCCGGCGCGTCCGACCGTTTAAACGAATTACGTTAAATGTACACTTAGAAATTTGGGATGAGACAAAAGCTTATGATCGTCTTGGCATCGATGAAGATAAGTTACAAATTCTAGAAAGTGAAATACCTAAATATACAATTCCTGTTCGCCCTGGGCGAAACTTAGCGGTTATCGTTGAAGTAGCTGCCATGAACTTCCGGCTGAAACGGATGGGCATTAATGCAGCACAGGAATTCTCGAACAAGTTGATGGATGTTATTGAAGACTACGATAAAGATGAATAAAAATAATTAAGAGGTGAGCGTATGCTGTTTTATTCGGTTCAGCCACTAAATCCGGTAGCCATTGAAATATTTGGATGGCCCATTTATTGGTATGGGTTGATCATTATGCTCGGTGGACTTCTCGCATTTTTACTCGCGAATCATGAAGCGAAACGAAGAGGACTACATTCAGAGCTACTTTTAGACTTGTTAATTTGGGCAGTCCCTATTTCCATTGTGAGTGCCCGCTTGTACTACGTACTTTTTCGACTGGATTATTACTTGGAAAACCCTGGGCAAATTATTGCCATTTGGGAAGGCGGCCTCGCCATTCACGGTGCTCTCATCGGTGCCGTTATTACAGCTATTGTCTTTGCGAAGAAACGAGGAGTATCGTTTTGGAAACTTGCTGATATTACCGCACCAAGTATCCTTTTAGGCCAAGCAATTGGACGTTGGGGTAACTTTATGAATCAAGAAGCACATGGTGGGGAAGTGTCACGCCAGTTTCTTGAGAACCTCATGTTGCCTGAGTTCATCATTAACCAGATGTACATCGATGGCACGTATTACCACCCGACGTTCTTATACGAATCACTTTGGAGTTTGATCGGTGTTGCCATACTCTTGTACTTACGCCGTGTGAACTTACGTCGTGGTGAGCTGTTCCTCACTTATGTGATCTGGTATTCCTTTGGGCGACTATTTATAGAAGGTTTGCGGACCGACAGTCTGATGATCTTTGATTTGTTGCGCACAGCCCAAGTGTTATCGATTGTGCTCATTATTGGTGCTGTTGCCGTCTTAATCTATCGAAGAAAAGCAGGCCTTTCGGATGTTCGCTACAAAGATGATGACGAGAAAACGAACAAGAAGAATAACCATAAAAAGAAATAAATGAATTGAGGAAGCGGATGAAAACGTTAAAACACGGTCTGATGTCTGGACTGAAGACAACTTGGATGCTCGCAAAAATCATCTTTCCGATCACGTTTCTCATCACGGTTCTATCTCATACACCGGTTTTGGACTGGATTGCCCGGCAAATCGCTCCAGTGATGGGGTGGCTTGGATTGCCTGGAGAAGCCGCCATCCCTCTCGTACTTGGGAACTTTCTTAATTTGTACGCAGGGATCGGTGCGATCCTTTCACTGGAACTCACCGTAAAAGAAGTCTTTATTCTAGCGGTTATGTTGTCATTTAGTCATAACCTCATCGTTGAATCGGCAGTAGCAACGAAACTCGGAGTGAGAATTTCTGTCATTTTGCTCGTTCGTATTGGATTGGCGCTGTTTGCTGCAGTGATGATTAACTGGCTTTGGCAAGGTGGGCAAGAAATCGCACAATACGGCATGTTGCAAGCAACTGAAACAGTTGAGCCTACAAGTGTTGCAGGAATAGCATTCGAGGGTTTAACAGCAGCTACGATGGGAATTTTACAGCTCGCTGTTTTCGTCTTTCCGATTATGCTTCTTATTCAAGTGATGCGAGACCTTAAGTTACTCGAGTGGTTCTCTCATAAGATGCTTCCTTTCACACGATTACTCGGTATCGCTCCGAATACATCTACAACGCTTGCTTCTGGATTATTTTTCGGACTTGCTCTTGGAGCAGGGGTGATGATTGAGGAAGTGAAGAAAAACGGCGTAAAAAAGAAAGATGTATATCTCGTCGTCATCTTTCTCGTCGCTTGTCACGCCATTGTAGAGGATACGCTCATATTCATACCGCTCGGCATTCCAGTCCTGCCGTTACTAGCCATTCGTTTAGTAACAGCCATCCTTCTGACGATGGTCGTTGCCTATTTTTGGAATCGCTCAGAAAAGAAAAATGAACAAAAGGAGGCTGTTGCTCATGAGAACAGTCGATACGGTGCTTTTTGATTTGGATGGCACACTTGTAGACAGCAATGAATTGATTATTTCTTCGTTCGAACATACGTTAGGGCATTATTATCCAGGGGAGTACTCGAGAACTGAAATCCTTCCGTTTATCGGGCCTTCGCTCAATGATACGTTCCAACGTCTTGATGTCGGACGTGCAGAAGAAATGATTGCGATGTACATTGAACATAACCACGAACACCATGACGAGCTATTAAAAGAATACGAAGGGGTTCGTGAAACCATATCAAGGCTGTTTGAAGCGGGGTTTAAGTTAGGTGTTGTGACGACAAAAAGGAAAACAACGACGGAGCGAGGTTTGGAGATTACCGGTTTGAAGCCGTATTTTTCGACGATCGTAACATTTGATGATGTTGAGCATGTAAAACCGCACCCAGAACCATTAAAGAAAGCGATGCAAGCGCTTGGCAGTCAGCCTGCACAAACGCTTATGGTTGGCGACAATACGCATGATATTGATGGTGGAAAGCGAGCGGGAACAGCGACAGCTGCTGTAAGTTGGGCGGTACGTGGGTTGGATGAAGTGAAGGCACTGCACCTGATTACGTATTGAATGATATGCGGGATCTATTGAATATTTTAGGAGTCGAATAACATGGGACGAAACACACAACGTTACCCGGTAGAAAAAGACAACTCACTTTGGCATATGTATAAAACGGTGTCTTTTTGGAAGGTCGTCAAAAACTTCATCGTCATTGAGGTGAGTCGGGTAACGCCATTTTTACGTGTGAAAAATTGGATGTATCGTCACCTGCTAAAAATGAACGTCGGTGAGCGCACATCGTTTGCGCTAAAAGTAACTCCTGATGTGATGTACCCGGAGCGAATTTCGGTCGGGAGCAATACAATTATCGGTTTTTCGACGACAATTTTAGCGCATGAGTATTTGATTGATGAATACCGGTTAGGAGATGTCGTCATTGGCAGCAATGTGATGATTGGTGCAAATTCCCTCATCTTACCTGGCGTAACGATTGGGGATGGAGCGATTGTGTCGGCAGCGACACTCGTTCATAAAGATGTCGCACCCGGAGCATTTGTTGGGGGGAATCCGATGCAAGTCATTACTCCTAAATAACAATTAGAAAGGAGGTGTTCGTATGACGGCTGAAGAAAGCTTTATTCTTGGCATTCTTGCGTTTTTAGGTGTGTTCATTGTTGTAATATTTATAGTGGCGATCGTACTGTATTTATTCCTTGCTTTTGGTCTATTTAAAATGGGGCAACGGGAAGGTATCGATTATGCATGGCTCGCATTTATTCCTTACGCACAGTACTACTTACTTGCAGTGTTAGTTAAAGATCGTCTAGGTTCAGGGATGCGCGAAGCGCTACCGTGGATATTAGTTGGGCTTATGGCTGCAAACTTCATGTTTGGATTCATTAGTTCTTTCATTCCATTCGCATTCATTATTACGATTCCGTTAGGGTTAGCATTAACCGGTTTCACACTGTTTGCATTTTTCCACCTGTTTAAAAAATACAGCGACAGCTACGTTGTATTGTTCGTATTTACCATCTTAACGTTAGGAGCACTCGGCTCCATCTTTACGTTTGTTATTCGCAATAACGAAAAAAGATTGGACGGAGCGGCGGTCTAAAAAAAGCTTGCTGTTGTACATAAACAACAGCAAGCTTTTTGTGTACGTTCATTGACGAAATTCACGAATAAGTGTAAACTCTACAATATCTTTAATGTGTTATCACTCTAACAAACTAAAGTGAAAAATCCTGTAACTGGGGGATATATCCATGTCGAATCCATTTATGTTTGAGAAACCGCTCGGAATGAATGATACGCTGCCTCCACTTTTTAATCGGACGCGAGACATCGAGGAAGCGATTGATAGAGAAGTGCGCCTTTGGGGGTACAACATGCTACATACGCCTGCTCTTGAATACTATGAAACCGTTGGTGCTGCGTCTGCCATCCATGATGCAAAGTTGTTTAAGCTATTGGATAAAGAGGGGCGTACGTTAGTGCTACGTCCAGATATGACCGCACCGATTGCGCGTGTGGCAAGTTCTGGTCTGCAAGAAATGCCATTTCCATTACGACTTTCCTACAATACGTACTTGTATCGGGCTCAAGTGAATGAAGGAGGGCGTCCGGCTGAATTCCAACAGTACGGGGTCGAGCTCATTGGAGACCGGACGATGAATGCCGACGGAGAAGCGATGGCGCTCATGGCATCCTCTTTAAAGCGAACCGGACTTGATGATTTTCGCATTGCATTTGGTCACATCGGCTTTATGAATGCACTATTTAAAGAAATTGTCGGTCAAGGGCAAGGTGTAGCAGAATTAAAGCAATACTTATTCGAAAAAAATTACGTAGGATTTAAACATCGTGTAGAGCAATTGTCCATATCCTCGTTGGAGAAAAATCGTTTGTTGCAATTGTTATCGTTGCGCGGTGGGCTAGAAGTATTGGATACGGCCAAAACGCTCGTAACGAGTCCAGAAGCATTGCGCTCATTGGAAGAAATTAAAGACGTTTGGCATGTGTTAGAGAGCTACGGCGTCTCGGAGTATATGAATATTGATTTGAACCTCGTCATGCATATTGATTATTACACAGGTGTTGTGTTTGAAAGCTATGCGTTTGATCTTGGGTTTCCACTCGGGAGCGGGGGACGTTATGATGAATTGCTACCAAAATTCGGGAGAGAGGCAAGTGCAACTGGCTTTGGCTTGCGACTGGACCGTCTCGTCGAAGCACTCGATCATGTCGATCCGCCAACTAGCGAAAAAACGACGCTTATTTTGTTTAGCAAAGAAAGACAACAAGAAGCATTTCAGCAAGCACAATCATTGCGGAAAACCGGTCAAAGGGTCGTTCTTCAAAACGTGGCTGGGGTCATGGACCTCGATCAGTTTACGTCGCAATATGCCGATACGCTGCAGTTGATTGGAGGGCGTTCCTCGTGAATAAAGACTGGATTACAATTGCAATGCCGAAAGGAAGAATCTTTGAAGAAGCGGCGGACCTATTAAGAAAAGCAGGTTATTCATTGCCCGATGAATTGTCAGCTGGCCGCAAACTCATCGTTGAAGCAAAAGAAGCAGGTATGAAGTTTTTTCTCGCAAAACCGATGGATGTACCGACCTATGTAGAACATGGCGTCGCCGACATTGGGGTTGCCGGAAAAGATGTATTGCTCGAAGAGCGAAGAGACGTATATGAAGTTCTAGATTTAAAAATTAGCAGCTGCTATCTCGCGGTTGCAGGATTACCTGGAACGCGCGGGGGGAAGTCGCCCCGAAAGTAGCGACGAAGTATCCGAACGTTGCAACACAATACTTTAAAGAGCAAGGGGAACAAGTTGAAGTGATACGGTTA
Organism: Geomicrobium sp. JCM 19037; assembly: GCF_000698105.1. NCBI lineage: Bacteria > Bacillati > Bacillota > Bacilli > Caryophanales > Geomicrobium > Geomicrobium sp. JCM 19037. The sequence goes on from NZ_BAWZ01000004.1 coordinate 119,217, forward strand.
AACGGGTCAATCGAACTGGCCCCGCTCGTCGGACTCGCTGAACGAATTGTTGATATTGTATCGACGGGAAGAACACTGAAAGAAAACGGGCTATTAGAATTGGAAACAATGGAGGCAGTCACTTCACGTCTCATTGTAAACCCTGTCAGCTATCGCATGAAAGATCAGCAGATTGATGACATTATCCATCGGTTGCAACAGATCATCGAGGAGGGGCAGAAATGAAGATTGAACACGTAGCGAGGGATCGCCCGTTAACATTAAAACGATACGGTGAAGACGAAAACCAAGCCTTCGTAACGGAGTCTGTGAGGAATATTATTCAGGACGTACGCCAGCGAGGAGACGAGGCGGTGTTCGCGTATACGAAAACGTTTGATGGTGCTGATTTGACTGATCTATTTGTATCAGCGGACGAAGTTCGGTCTGCTTATGAACGTGTTGACTGTGATGTGGTCACGGCCATTCAAAAAGCAGCAAAAAACATTCGTGAATACCATGGACACCAACAACAAAAGTCATGGATGATGACGCGAGAAGACGGTACGATGCTCGGCCAAAAAGTGACACCTCTCGACTCCGCAGGAATTTATGTTCCAGGTGGAACGGCGGCGTACCCGTCAACGATCCTCATGGATACGATTCCTGCTCTCGTCGCGGGTGTCGAGCGAATTGTGATGGCGTCACCTCCAGACGAAAGCGGGCAACTTCACCCCGCTGTACTCGTTGCAGCAGCCGAACTAGGCATTCAAACGATTGTCAAAGCCGGTGGGGCACAAGCCATTGCTGTATTAGCATACGGAACCGAAAGCATCGAACCGGTGGATAAGATTGTTGGGCCGGGGAACCAATTTGTCGCTGCGGCGAAGCGAGAAGTATACGGTCACGTCGATATTGACATGATTGCTGGGCCGAGTGAGATTGTCGTGCTTGCTGATGAATTGGCACGCGCCGATTATATTGCCGCTGACTTGTTATCTCAAGCCGAGCATGATGTTCAGGCAAGTGCCATTCTTGTGACGAATTCTGAATCGCTCGCTACACAAGTAAGCGAGCAAGTAGAAAGACAACTTCAAGGTTTGCCTCGCGAAACGATTGCAAGACAAGCGATTGCCGATTATGGAGCCATATATGTGACTGACTCAATAGAACAAGCAGTAGAGGTCGTGAACACGCTTGCGCCTGAACATTTGGAGGTGCTCACAGAGCAGCCGTTCGAATGGTTAGGAAGTATCAAACATGCCGGTGCCATTTTCCTCGGTGAGTATAGTGCAGAAGCGGTCGGGGATTATTTTGCCGGGACAAACCATGTGTTGCCAACGAACGGCACCGCGCGGTTTTCGAGCCCACTTTCGGTCGATGATTTTATGAAAAAATCAAGTGTGATTCACTATAGCAAAAAGGCGCTCGTAGATAACAGTCAGCACATTACTGCACTGGCGCGAGTTGAAGCTTTGAAGCCCATGCCCGAGCGGTAGAGATTCGAAAACGTAAGGAGCGGGATGACGATGAGTGAACGAAAAGCCGAAGTCACACGGAAAACCGGTGAGACAAAAATTGCCCTTCACCTTCAGCTTGATGGGCAAGGGGAAGGGAACATTCAGACACCCGTCCCCTTTCTTAGCCATATGCTCGATCTTTTTCAAAAGCATGGTCATGTGAACCTTACGGTCGAAGCGACTGGAGATACGGAAGTGGACGATCATCATACGACTGAAGACATCGGCATCTGTTTAGGAATCGCTCTTAAAGACGCCCTTGGAGATAAACAAGGCATTCGCCGTTATGGCAGTGCGTTCGTTCCGATGGATGACGCCCTTGCCCACGTTGTCGTTGACTTGAGCAATCGGCCGCACTTGGAGCTTCGAGGAGAAATCGGTGCGGCAAAGGTTGGAACGTTTGATACCGAACTTGTGCGAGAGTTTCTTTGGAAGTTGGCAATTGAAGCGCGAATGAATGTGCATGTGAATGTTCATTACGGGTGGAACACGCACCACATTATTGAAGCGGTCTTTAAGGCGCTCGCACGGGCGCTTGCAGAAGCGACAAGTTATGACGAGCGGGTAAAAGGCATTCCGTCGACGAAAGGGATGTTGTAAATGATCGGAATTGTCGACTACGGGATGGCAATTTGCACAGTGTGTCCAAAGCGCTTGAGCGGCTCAACGTGCCGTATGTATTAAGTGGAGACCGTGAAGAACTCGCCAAGTGTGCAGGTCTTATTTTGCCTGGTGTCGGAGCATTTGCAGATGCGATGAAAATATTGGATGAACGACGCTTAACCCCGTGGTTAAAGATGTGGGTTGCCGATGAAAAACCACTGCTCGGCATTTGCTTAGGCATGCAACTGCTCTTTGAGGAAAGTGAAGAACACGGACATACAGCTGGACTTAGCCTCTTGCCAGGTCAAGCGGTTCGATTTCGTGGCAAAACACGTGCAGGCAGGCGGTACAAAGTTCCGCACATGGGTTGGAACAAGCTCAACTACACCCAACCCGAGCATCCGCTCGTACGAGACACCGAACGAGGGCATGTATACTTTGTCCACTCTTATGTCGTTGAAGCGATGACGAGTGAAGTTGTCATCGCCACTGCCGAGTACGATGGCGATGTGCCAGCAATCGTCGGTAGAAATCACGTATTTGGCACCCAATTCCACCCTGAGAAAAGCAGCCACCTCGGCATGCAACTGTTACGCAACTACGTGACCTATGTAAAAGAAAGGCAGGCGAGCGACCAATGAGTTTTGACATATATCCCGCCATTGACGTCCGCGGCGGCAACTGTGTGCGCTTGAAACAAGGAAACTATGACGAAGAAACCATCTATCATGACTCCCCGCTAACCGTCGCTCGAGAATTCGAGCAAGCAGGTGCAACGTGGGTGCATATCGTCGATCTCGATGGTGCGCGTGAAAAGAAACCAGTGAACCATGAGAAGATTATTGAAGTGATCCGCCATACAAACCTTTCTGTACAAATTGGCGGCGGCATTCGAACGGCTTCGGATATCGAAGATTATTTACAAGCGGGCGCTGCCCGCGTGATTCTCGGATCGGTCGCCATCTCAAATCCAACGTTTGCGAAAGAGATGCTTTCCAAGTACCCCGGTCGAATTGTTATTGGTCTTGACGCCCGAAATGGGCATGTCGCCGTCAATGGTTGGCTAGAATCGTCAGAGGCGATGGTTGAAGATGTCGCACGCGAGATGCACGAGGCAGGAGCTCTCACCTTTATTTTTACAGATATACAAAAAGACGGCATGATGGAAGGGCCGAACATTGAAGCGAATGAGCAGCTTGCCCGGGCGAGTGGGGCGGGTGTGATTACTTCTGGAGGTGTGTCCACGCTCAGTGATGTAAGGAAGCTGTTGACGTTGCAAGGTGCAGGTGTTGTGGGTGCAATTATCGGAAAGGCGCTGTATACTGGGGCCATTGATCTTGAGGAAGCGTTGAAAGAGGTGGCCGAGTCGTGCTCACAAAGCGATTGATTCCGTGTTTGGATGTGAAGGATGGCCGAGTCGTGAAAGGGGTACAGTTTGTTGATTTGCGTGACGCGGGTGACCCGGTTGAGCTTGCTGCGTTCTACGATGAGCAAAGTGCGGATGAGCTCGTGTTTCTAGACATTTCAGCGTCTCACGAAGGTCGGAAAACGATGGTGGATGTCGTGCGTGAAGTTGCCGGCACACTCGCTATTCCGTTCACCGTCGGCGGCGGGATCAATAGCGTCGACGATATGCGGGTCATTTTACGCGCAGGTGCTGATAAAGTGTCGTTAAACACAGCAGCGGTTCTTCGACCGGCGTTGATTCGTGAAGGCGCTAATTTCTTTGGGTCGCAATGTATCGTCGTCGCGATCGATGCCAAGTGGGATGAAGGATTGTCCTCTTGGCGTGTGTATACGCACGGCGGACGGAAGCCGACCGAATGGAAAGTGACAGATTGGGTGAAAGAAGTGGTCCGGCAAGGAGCTGGAGAAATTCTCTTAACGAGCATGGACCAAGACGGGGCGAAAACTGGCTTTGACATTGCGCTCACGCGAGCGGTGAACAGTGTTGTAACGGTTCCTGTCATTGCTCCGGTGGCGCTGGGAAGCGCGAAGACTTTGCTGACGTTTTTTTACAGGCAGATGCGGATGCAGCGCTTGCCGCTTCGGTGTTTCATTATAAAGAGACGTCGGTTGCTGAAGTGAAAGAAACGTTGCGGGAAAAAGGGGTGAATGTGCGATGAACATTGCCGATCTTCGGTGGGGAGAAGATGGATTAATTCCAGTGGTTGTGCAAGATGAATTGACGAAAGACGTGCTCACACTCGCCTATATGAGCGAGGAATCGTTGAAGAAGACACTGGACACGAAAGAGACGTGGTTTTGGAGTCGTAGCCGCCAAGAACTTTGGCATAAGGGGCGACGTCAGGCAACGTGCAATCTGTCCGAGACGTGCGCTATGATTGTGACGCAGATAGTCTCGTCGTTCTCGTAAGTCCGTCAGGCCCTGCTTGTCATACGGGTTCATACAGTTGTTTTAACGACTCGTTGGTATTTGATGAACCGTCCACAACGAATGATTTTTCCATATTGAGAGAACTCCAGCAAACGATCAAAGAGCGTCAAGAAACACGACCAGAAGGTCATACACAACGTATCTGTTCGATGAAGGCGTGGATAAGATTTTAAAGAAAGTCGGCGAAGAAGCGGCTGAGATCATTATCGCTGCCAAAAATCGGGATGCAAAAGAGCTCCGATGGGAAAGTGCCGACTTCTTATTCCATTGGCTCGTCTTATTAGAGGAACAAGGGGTAAAAGTAGAAGAAATCTTGGAAACGTTGAAAGAACGTCATAAATAAACGTTTGATTCATGCCAATTGACAACATAAAGAACGAATGATAAGATTTTGGCAATCAAATAAATACGAAACGCATGTGACTAATTCGATTAGGCATGGTGGAACATTTGCTCGGGCTTTTTCGGTCTGGCTAATTCCACCATGCCTTTTTTCGTAGGAGGAGAGTTGAAAATGTTCAAGAAGCTATTCAAAAAATCAAATGACTTCGCCGTTTTGTCGCCGATGAATGGTCGTATCGTACCGATCGAAGACGTTCCCGACCTGTGTTTAGTGAAAAGATGATGGGGGATGGCGTCGCGATTTGGCCAAAGGACGGCCGGGTCGTCGCACCGGTCACAGGGGTTGTGTTACACGTACCTGACTCCAAACATGCCATTGGCTTAAAAACAGAAGATGGCACAGAAGTACTCATTCATGTAGGTCTTGAAACGGTGGCACTAGCAGGAAAAGGATTTACTGTGCATGCGAGTGTCGGCGATCAGGTAGAGGTGGGAGAGCTATTACTAGAGTGTGACTTAGCGTACATTGAGGAACATGCAAGCAGTATGATTACCCCCGTCGTCATCACGGAAAAAGCAAATGAGGATGAGTTTGTCATGAGTGAGCATGCAGAGGCTAAAGGTGGGGAAACGACAATTATGACGCGGGCGTAATGGCTAAACAAAGAAGTGAGGAGGTGATGCCGACGATGAAAATCATAAAAGTGTTGAATAACAACGCTGTTATTATTGTTGACGAAGACGAGCAGGAGCAGATCGCCATTGGCAACGGTGTTGGTTTTAATAAACGAAAACACGATCCCATCTCTGAAGAGAAAATCGAGAAACTCTTTGTGCTAAAAGAACATGAAAAATTACAAGAACTGCTCGTTCATATTCCACAAGAACATTTTCATATTTCCAAAGAAATTATTGCTCATGCAGAGAAGCAGTTGAAAACAACATTACACGATCAAATCTTGCTCGCATTGACGGATCACATCTCTTTTGCCATTGAACGTGAAGCCCAAGGCATTCACCTAAAAAATAAACTGTTAAATGAGATAAAAATCTTGTACAAAGCCGAGTATGAAATTGGTTTGTGGGCGATTGGGTTTATAAAAGATGAGATTAACGTCCAGATGCCAATTGATGAAGCGGCATTTATCGCGTTACACATCCACACGATGAAGTTCAAAGCGGGGAATGTGCAAGAAACCGTTCGGCAAACGTCAATGCTAAGAGATATGGTTGAAATTATCAAATCCAATTTACACCTCTCTTTTGCTGAGGACGCCATATCCTATGAACGGCTGATTACACACTTACGGTTTGCGCTCGCGAGAACGTATGACCAGACAGCACACGCGATGGATAAAGAAATGCAACAAATGATTAAACGAAAATTTAAAGTTTCGCACCAATGTGCCGAAGAGGTCGCGAAAACGTTAGCAAGCAAATACGATATCACGTTGCCTAAAGACGAGTTGTGCTATATTGCGTTGCATATCGAGCGACTCAGAAATACAGAGTAGAACCATTTAGGAGTTTTCTGAATTTTACTCATATTAGTAAGGGGGATTTACGATGATGAAAAAGGTTCAGAGCCTCGGTCGGTCGTTAATGCTGCCGGTGGCTGTTCTTCCGGCAGCGGCAATACTCGCCGGGGTCGGGAACTGGATTGACCGAATTTGGGAAGGAAATGCTGCTGGTGCTTTTTTATTATCTGCAGGTACGGCCATTTTGGATCACTTAGGTATATTGTTTGCGGTAGGGATTGCCATCGGCCTTTCAAAAGATAAGCACGGGGCTGCTGCACTGAGCGGGCTCGTCGGATACTTAGTCATTACACAACTACTATCGACCGACGTCGTGGCAGACTTACAAGGAACAGGTATAGAGAACGTCAATGCCGCTTTTGAAAATAGCGATAACGTATTTATTGGGATTATTACCGGCATCGTTACCGCAGCGATGTACAACCGATTCAGTGAAGTGAAGCTCCACTCCGCGCTTTCCTTTTTCAGTGGAAAAAGTTGGCACCAATCATGTCAGCTGCCGCAATGGTCGCCGTGGCCGGTGTCATGTTCTTCGTTTGGCCGGTCGTTTATACGTGGCTCGTTGCATTAGGCACAGGAATCAGTAATCTTGGGGCAACAGGGGCAGGCTTGTACGGATTCTTTAACCGTTTGCTTATCCCAACAGGGTTGCATCACGCATTAAATTCTGTTTTCTGGTTTGGTGTCGCAGGCATTAACGATATAGGTAGATTTTTAGCAAGTGAAGGTATTCAAGGCATTACCGGTCGATACCAAGCTGGGTTCTTTCCGATCATGATGTTCGGTTTACCAGCAGCGGCGCTTGCGATGTATCATACCGCTGATACTGCACGAAAGAAGCAAGCCGCTTCACTTTTAATGGCATTGGCGTTCACCTCTTTCTTTACAGGAGTGACCGAGCCACTAGAATTTTCATTTATGTTTTTAGCGCCGTTGTTATATGTCGTTCACGCCGCATTAACAGGCTTTTCCTTATTCATTGCCGCCTCGTTTGAGTGGACGTCAGGGTTTGGCTTTAGCGCTGGATTCTTGGATTATGTGCTTTCCTTTACGAACCCAATTGCCAGTCAGCCGTATATGCTGCTTCTTCAAGGGTTGTTCTTCGCTGTATTGTATTATGTCATCTTCCGCTTCTTAATCGTCAAGTTGAACTTAAAGACACCAGGTCGTGACGAAGCTGCTTTGGAAGGGCAAGAGGAATCTGTTCAAGACACAACGACCGAAGATGATCATCATGCCACGATGGCAGCTAGCATTTATAGTGGACTCGGTGGGGTGGAGAACGTTGATAGCATTGACTATTGCACCACTCGCCTGAGAGTCGAAGTGAAAGATATGGACAACGTCAATCAAGACCGCATCAAAGCAACAGGTGTACCAGGCGTCAATGTTGTCGGCAAGCATAGCATTCAAGTCATTGTCGGAACCGATGTCCAATTCGTCGCCGATGAAGTAAATCGCCTGAGAGAAAAGGAATAAGTGCATTTTACAAAAACTAACCTGCCCAGGTTAGGTTTTTGTAGTTACTCGGAGAGTGCGTCTGGATTCTATATAGGATGATCTTAAGATCTTCCTAATTTGGGCTGTGGTTTGTGGTTTTCTATTATAGGCAGATACCTATGATCCAGAGTACAAGGGCGACATCGCCTCACACTGCGCTCCACTTGTGCTCGTTGTATCTGCTACGCGGTTCAGACCATAAGTTCAACATCGGTTCGCCTATTTTGTCTGCTCGCTAACGTGTATAGAAAGAAGTTCAAGTGCTCATACATTCATTTATGAGGCACTTAGGAAGGAAAAGTCACCATTTTAAAATTGGATCTGCACATAAACGGGGTCAACTGTCACATAGCGCGATATACGTGACAGTTGTGCGCCTAAATTGCTCGTTTTGACGGCTGTATTGTCATATAAAAGAGTGAAAGGCCGTAGCATTCCTTGAACGAGTTGGGCAACTATCGATCACATCTGTTTACCGTCCGGAAAACGCTCGCCGTGTTGTCTGCAACTCTCTTAGTGATGAACAACGATTGGCGCTGAAGAAGTCGGAGTGAAACAAGATGAACTGCGACAGACAGTACGGTGACACTCACTCGCAAATTGCCCTCTGTTAGTAGCTAAACAGTTTCAATTCGGTCCGTCTTTCCCACGCGTCAATCCCATGTCGTTCTAATCAACGGTATGAAATAAGCGACGTTGTGCAACTCGAGGTTCTTAGTTGTGGTATTGAACTCTATGTATGAACATAATCAGTCAATGACAGGGATAGGATTTTGAGCAACATGGTTGTAGAAGACATTCATTGCTACGATCTGTTGTGAGTTCTTGACGATGAACTATGAGCTTTATCGGTCGATATTTCTTCCTTCATTACATATTTCTTTTATTCGATTTACAAAGATTGCTTTTCTATCATTTTTTCACTCCCTGCCTTTTCTCGTGTAATTACCTCCAAAGCGGGTAGGAACACAAGAATATTATGTAAGGGTGCATAGCATAGTTACAGAACTAACTAGAACAATAGAAAGGAGGAATTGTTATGATTGTAACAACGTATGCAGATTTACTTGCAGCCCTTGCCGCTGGTATTCCGGTAATCATAGTGGCGAATGACCTGGTAGCGACTAGTACAGCCACTGTCAATTATTCAGTGGAGATTCAAGGAGCAAATCCAAATATAACGATTACTCGTTCCTCTGCATTTACAGGAGACGTTTTTTTCGTTACAAATTCTGGACAACTGACGGTTAATGCACTTGTCTTAGACGGGCAAGAGGTTACGTCTACAACACTAGTAAGAGCTTTAGGTCCGGTTGTGATGGGCGCAGTAACGTTGCGAAATTCTACTTCTAGCACGAGAGGAGCCGCGCTTCTCGTGCAGGGGACTAGCGCAATATTGAACGGAGTGACGATTTTTAATTGTTTTTCACCAATTGAAGCAGGGACCATCTATGTCACCGTCCCAAACAGTAGCCTTACGCTTACAGATTGCATAATTAGTGGAAACGAATCTGGGGGCAACGGTGGAGCTTTGTTTATGAATGAGTTCACAAATTTCCAGTGTACACGAACGATATTTGCACAAAATGTAGCCGGAATTAACGGAGGCGCTTTTTTCTTAAATACAGATATAACGGCTGTTATTACGGATTGTCAGTTTATTGACAACACCGCTGCCGATGGTGGAGCAATTTTCATTAATCCGAGAACATCATTAACCGTATCGGGTAGTGGATTTTCAAATAATGTTGCAACCTTAAATGGCGCAGGTATTTACTTGAATGCTGAAAGTGCAGCAACGATCACAACGAGTACATTTAGAGGGAATCAAGCACCATTTGGAGGCGGTGTATTTACGAATTTAAATTCTTCACTCGTACTTGATAGTAACCGATTTGAAGAAAATCAAGCAACTTCTGCGGGGGCTGGGTTGTTTATGAATGTTGACAGCGCAGCAGCAACTTCAAACAACACTTTTGAAAATAATCAAGCCCCGCAAGGGGCAGCAATATTTGTAAATGTGGTTGCTGTACTACAATCAAATGCAGATATTTTGTTTAGCAATCAGGCAAATGGAGAAGGTGGAGGGTTGTTCATAAACAGTGATGCAAGTGTGAGTGCCACAAACCTTCAAGCAGCTGTAAACACGGCGAGCACGGGTGGTGCAGTGTTTAATAACGGAGGAAGCCTCACATTACAGAATAGTGAGATCTTTGGGAACACTGCGTCTGTGCAAGGCGGGGCCATCTTTAACGCGGGTACGTTAAATTTCGTTGGAACGAGTAACTTTGGACCGTTTGGTTCGAATAATGCACCTCTTGCCCCAGGAATTTACAATGCTGGCACGTTAAATGGTCAAGATGCACTTTTCGTCCCTGACGGAGTGTTTATTGAATCCGCAGACAATGTCGTTCAACTAACAGCCCCACTTTCACCTAATGCGGTTATCCAACTAAACGAATCGGATTATGTGGCTCCTGATCCGGCCAACAGTCCCATTGTCGTCGGGGTTGCAACGCCCTCTTACCCTGTTCTCACACAAGAAGATGCTAATCGATTCATCAAACCACCAGCGGGGTTTGAAGACTGGCAAGTAGCATTGATCGATAATCAAATTGTGCTCGTATTCAACCCAATGGTTGGACCATTTAGAATTACGTATATCGGTGTCATTGGAAGAAACCCGAATCCTAACTCTTATACTGCAGACGACTTGCCGATCGTCTTACAAGATCCAGAACCCGTAGAAGGGCTTCAATTTATCGGATGGTTTGACGCATTAGGAAACCAAGTGACAGTCATTCCAGAAGGAACGACTGGAGATCTCGTCCTGTATGCAAGGTACAACACGGTCAACCCACCTGATGTAAGCGGTACTGTCATTTTATCCAGTTCAATATCCATCTGTTTTTGTAATAACGATTGCCCGTGCGAATCATGTGAATGAATAAAAGGAAATCACTATAAAAGATGAGCTTTAGTTATTGCTTATTCAGAATGCAAAACTCGGAATAATTCTGCTTCATAAGAAGATTCAACACCCTCCAGTAAGCGGATAAATTCTGACCGAGTACTAACAAAAAATATACACGCTAATGATACTGAATCGATCCGATCACAAAAATGAGAGCGCGGTGATTTCGCACCGCGCTCTCATTTTTATAGGTAGTGATTCATTATCTTCATTTTCTCGGGATCAATGGGAAGGTGCATATTTCCATCTTGTCTTACTCCGGTTCCGAGATGGTATTCTTCTGCACACAGTTCCCTGTGAAGGTTTGGGAGCTCTTCGGGTTTGATTCCACTACCGACGAGTATGGTAGGGCCATTTAATTGTTTTGACTTGGCAATCAATTGTTGGAGTTGGGGGATGGCGTCTTTTGCTTTCTGCTCTCCTCCAGATGTGAGAATTCTAGCGATTTGTTTTTTGTATTTATTTAGAAGCACGTATCCTTCTTGTTGAGAGCGAAGGGTGTCAAAGGCACGGTGAAGGTAATATCAAATCCATCAGCCCTTTCCAACACCTTGTTTAATAGGGTTTCATCGATTTGTCCACCTTCAGTCGTACAGCCAAAGACGATGCGGCGTCCACCTAATGAACGGACCATGTCGATGTCATCTCGGATGATGTCCCAATCGGTTTTCGTATACACAAATCCGTGGCTGTGTGGTCGAATCATCACTTGAACAGGAATTGCAGCTGTTTGCAATGCATGTTTTATTGTCCCGTAACTCGGCGTCAATCCTCCTTCAGCCATTGCGCTAACGAGCTCAACACGGTCTGCCCCCAACTGGACGGCTTGCTTCGTATCTTCATGATTGAGTGTAATGACTTCGATTCGCATTCAAGGTCCCCCTTTTCATGTCTACTTTATCAGAAACAGAGGGAAGGAAAATCAAACTGCGATTTTGTTGTAATTTTCTGTTAAAATAAACAAAAACGAAGGGGTGAACGTATGGAGATGTTCGGGCTGCCGTTGGCAACGGCGTTATGGTTAGTCATACCAATGCCACTCACCATTGTGCTATCTGCAATTAGTTATTATTTTTGGAAGAGGGGTGAAACTTAATGGGTGGTATCGAGATTCCTACACTGATTACGTTTATTGTTTACCTTATTGGGATGGCGATCTGTGGCATCATCTTTTATCGCCTTACGTCCAATATGAGTGATTATGTTCTTGGAGGGCGGAGTTTAAATGGTTGGGTCGCTGCTTTAAGCGCTGGGGCATCAGATATGAGTAGCTGGATGCTCATCGCATTGCCAGGGACGATCTACTTAAACGGGCTGAGTGAAATCTGGTTGCGATCGGGCTAACGATTGGTGCATACTTAAACTGGCAGTTTTTAGCGAAACGGCTACGCCGGTATACACAAATTGCAAATAACGCCATTACTTTACCAGACTTTCTTGAAAACCGCTTTCGTGACAATACTAGAATTCTACGTGTCGTTTCGGCATTTTTTATTCTTTTATTCTTTACGTTTTACACGTCCTCAGGGTTAGTTGGCGGGGCAGTATTGTTCTCTGGAACGTTTAATTGGGATTATGAAGTGGCGCTAATTATCGGCACGATTGCCATTGTTTCGTATACATTTCTCGGAGGGTTTTTGGCGATTAGTTATACGGACTTCTTTCAAGGCACGCTCATGCTCCTTGCACTTGTAATAGTGCCGATTGTAGCCGTTTATGAGATTGGGAGTTGGGACTCGGCAGTCACTTCTGTCGCGGAGATTAATCCAGAATATTTGGACGCTTTTGCCGGAACGTCGGTAATTGCAATCGTTTCTTTGCTCGGCTGGGGGCTTGGTTACTTCGGTCAACCTCACATTATTACAAGATTTATGGCGATTCGCTCGGAGCGTGACGTACCTACGGGGCGTCTCGTCGGAATGACGTGGATGGTCATTTCCCTTTTTGGTGCAATCTTTGTTGGCGTTCTTGGTATTGCCTATTTTGATGGAATCGGAGCGGGTACACCTCTAGATAACCACGAGACTGTATTCATTATTTTTAGCCAAGTGCTTTTTAACCCTTGGGTTGCTGGATTTCTGCTTGCGGCAATTCTTTCGGCAATTATGAGCACGGTTGACTCGCAACTGCTCGTCTCTTCGAGTGCGCTTGCTGAAGATTTCTATAAAGGTTTCATTCGCCCAAAAGCGTCTCAAAAAGAACTTGTTTGGATTGGTAGGTTTGGGGTTGTCCTCATTGCACTCGTGGCCATGATACTCGGGTTCGACTCAGATAATACCGTGTTGGAACTTGTTGAGTATGCATGGGGAGGATTTGGCGCTGCATTCGGACCCGTAATGCTGTTCTGTTTGTTTTGGAGGCGGATGACGGTGTGGGGAGCGGTAGCGGGTATTACAACCGGTGGACTCACAGTAATTATCTGGTCGCAGTTCCAAGGGGGTCTGTTTGATTTGTATGAACTCGTACCTGGATTTTTGCTCGGTAGTTTGGCCATAGTAATCGTTAGTTTGCTAGGTAAAAAACCATCTCAAGAAATTATTGATGAATTTGCGTTTGTGGAAGAGGCAGAATATGATGAAACGAAACGAGTGTATTATAGACGTTAGAATGGTGAAGCTACACGAGGAATAAAGAGCGTTTGATCACATACATTGCAAAAGATGGCAGGAAATGAATTTCCAGATAAAGTAGATTCTGAACACGTTTTCGTATAGAATCAAGTTGATAATGCTCAGACGAGGCAGGTGAACGAGCAAGTGAAACGCTTTCTACTATTGATGGGTTGTGCAGCCATGCTTGCTGCCTGTACCGTTGAGGAAGAACAATTTGAACCTGAAGAGCAGGAAGAAATTGATGAACATTCATATGACTTTGGCTCATTTGATCGCTTTACGAGCACATCTCCTGCAGAATGGATGCAGGCAGAACCTGGTGATTATCATACAGAAGACTTTGATGATGAAGAAGTGCTTGAAATACTAAGAGAGTCTGCGGATTTAGGAGTGTCAGACGAAGAACTATTCTATCAGATGTTGGACCTTGCAGCTTTTGATTACCGAGACGATTACACGTATTTCATGCAATTCGATGAGATTCAATCAGAAATTGCATCTGTAGGGGCAAACTTGATGGATGAAGGCATGCAAGTGAACATCCACTTGCTTTACGATGCCAACATCGGCACGGATGCTGACGATGAAGTATTAGGGCTTTTACAAGATTTCATGCAGGACATGCCGGACGATACAAATGTATCCCTCTTGAGCTACGGCGCGGAAGCAGAGAGTGGCGAACGTTCTTGCGACAGTATTCATGAGATTCATCCGCTTGACAGTTACGATGAGCGTCTACTTCAGGAGGGGGTTGGCATTGAGCCTGGGGCGTCAGTTCCGCTCTCTAGCGCACTGAATGAAGTTGAAGTTCATTACAGTGATTATGAAAAAACAATCGTGTATGTCGTTGCTTCCGGTGCGGATACGTGTGGTGGCGATCCGGCTCATGCAGCTGAAATGTTAGATGCTGTCGTCCATGTAATTGGGTACAACGTCGACCCGAATGAACGGGAAGCTCTTGAGAGCGTTGCATCTAGCAGTGAAGGCACATTTACACACGTGGAGGAAGTCGAAGGCTTCCAGCGTGTAATTCAGGAAGCGTCGATCTACACGATTCAAGCGTGGAGAGACTGGCAAGTTGAATTCATCGAAGACAAGCGGGCACAGCAAATGGAACATATCGATGATTCCAGGGAACGGCAAGATGAGATGAATGAACGAACGAGAGAAGAACAAGATCGTCTACGCCATTTAACCGATCAGCTTGAAGAAGAAGGCTATCGTGTCAATGGGGCATACATTCGCTCCATGATCAATGAGCGAGCTGTGTCCCTTCGAACGTACATGTTTGAAACAGCAATTGAATTTCGAGACGAAGCGTTTCAAGCAAGCTTAGATCCGATTGAAGAAGATCAAGAATAGACATGAACAAAAAACCATCTATATGAAGAAGTCTGATTTTGAGCTTGTATCTGCTCTCAACCATTGTTGAGGTAGTGTTTGCTCAGATATACTTCTAGCTGTATAACATTTGGTGATTTATAGGAGATCGGCGATCTAGATCGCGGTAAAAAGGCTGATTTCACCCGATGCGGGTGAAATCAGCCTTTTGCGCGCTAGTTTCCCTCATCTGCGCTCAATCCGCCAAACTCCTGCGCAGTTTGTTCGAACTGGAGCGCAGATTCCAGGCTGAAGTGCAAACGAAACCGCACTCGGTTCGGCGTGGCTCGCGCCGACGTCTTGTGGGCACTTCGGCTCGGGGATGTACACGTGACCCAGTAATTTGTTACCGAGTTCGCTCATTCTGTTCCCTAGTTTATGTGAATAGCCCACTTTTCCTGCGATTTCCCCCAACTTGAAAACTGATCGACCGCAACTCGAGTACAGTTCCCATTTGACTAAGCCGACACCGATTCTTTAGGAGATGCTTTCGTTCAACATATACAGATCACTTCAGATCGCTATAGAGCACTATTGCTTCCCTCACTCTGGGCGATCTATGAACGTTTGTTTCTGTGCTGCAGAACTATTCACTCTGTTTGTCCATGTAAACCTCAAGAGCTAGCAACCATCTTCTTCACCTCTGGTGCCGATGATAAAACGAACGAGACGTCGGCATGACTCATGCTGACGTCTCGTTTTCCTATATGACAAAAAAGGTCGTAGAACTACTTACGCCGAGCGAAAGAAATGAGGTTTGATGCAATTTCAACATCAAGAACTAGTGAATTTCTTTATTGCAACCCATCTAGTACGTCTATGATGGGTTTTTTGTCCCTTAAAATCATTAATTTAACGGATACTTGACGATATATATTCCTAAAAGTCGACCATTTTTTTCTACTTGCTAGGGAATAATACCTGTTATAGTATGCCTATATAGGAATTAATCATCAATTTAAGGAAGGTATTGGAGGGTTTTGATGAAACGGCGACATCAAAAGTGGAGAAGTTTAGTATTGCTCGGTGGTGTGATGGGTGCCACGCTTGGAGTGGACCACGGGCTTGCGAACAGCGGCCACGAAATGTCAGGCTTTGGCGGGGCGGTGTCTTCTGAAGACGAGCATGCGAGTCAAGCGGGGATGGATATGTTAAACAACGGCGGCAATGCTGTAGATGCAGCGATTGCAGTTGCAGCCATGCAAGGGGTTACCCGCCCGTACTCTGGAGGTATTGGTGGAGGCGGAGTGATGAACCTTTACTTAAAAGAGACAGATGAACATATTATGATTAATAGTTTGCCAGTTACGCCAGCGTCTTTTCATGATCGTACATATTTTAATGAGCAAACGGGTAGTTTGTACAATCAAGCGACTCGTACGAGTAGTGGAGCGGCTTTTTCAATCCCGGGTACGGTCAAGCATTGGGAGCATGTGATTGAGGAATACGGTTCTTTGCCAATGGAAGATGTGCTAAGTCCGGCCATTGAATTGGCAAGGTCGGGGTTTGTTGCAGATGCAAATTATGTGAGTGAAACGAATCGACATGCGGATCGGTTTCGACTGTTCACCTCTTCCAGTGATTTATTTTTAGACGGTGGTTCGGTTCCCGCAGCCGGAGATACGATTACGAATCGTGACTTGGCTCGTTCATATGAATTAATTGCCGAGCACGGGGCCAGCGTATTTTATGATGGAGAGATTGCGGATGCAATGAGAGATACCATCAATGAACCCCCAACGGTTTCTAATCCTAGTTTGAACGTATTAGCGGGAGATGTGACGAGCGCTGATTTTTCAAATTATGAAATTATTAAAGAGGAGCCGATTCACTCTACCTATCGTGAATATGATGTATACGGCGCACCACCTGCTTCTAGTGGTGGTGTGACGATTGCTTCAATGTTGAACATGTTAGAAAATGAAAACCTATCAAACATGTCCAAAGAGGACGCGTATCATTATTATTTGGAGTCCAGTCGGTATGCGTTTGCGGATCGAAGAGCTTATTTAGGGGACCCGGAGGTTTCTGATGTCCCTGTCAATGAGCTCCTCTCGGACCGGTATACGCAATTTCGCCACAGCCAACTAGGCGAGCGAGCCGCGATCGGTCAAGTGCCGCCAGGTAACCCACGAGGTGTTTTAGAAAGCTCACCGAACTTGGCGTATGATTTTGATGAGGAAAACGGACAAGAATGGTCAAAAGAAGCGTTCTATCGATTAGATTATGGACCGGCCAACAGTCCATTTGATGCCGATTTCAACGTGCGAAATGGGCAAGGAGAGATCTCTCTATCAGAACGTTTGCCGACACGCGGTAGTGCGTATGGAAGGGCAGCGGCGAATGTAGAGCCTTCGTATGAGCAGGAGGTTCGCTTAACCGTAAATGCCGACCATACCGATAGCGACCAGCGATTGCGGCTATTTTTAGCCGGTGACGTTTGGCAGTCTGGAGGCAGTCAACCTGAGAATGGTTACGGACTAGAACTGCGTCTGGACCGGGATGAAATCCGTCTGTTTAGCATTGTTGATGGGACGAGCCATACATTGCAAACGACTTCTTATGCTTTAGAGGATCGCGAGCATGAGCTTGCGTTCGTTCACACGAACAATCACTTGTATGCAAAAGCTTGGGCATCAGAGGAAGAAGAGCCTCGGGATTGGACATTGTCTTCGATGTTGAGTGGGCCAATGACGATAAACCAGCCAGGAAGATTTATGCTGAGTGCCATTAACTTTAGTTACGATAATACGCAGCAGTTTTCCCTAGATCGTGTGAATGTCCGCTCATTAGACAATGACCGTGTCCACACGCTTCGCTCTGAAGAAGAAGCCGAACCGGCAGAGCGTCAAGAGTTACCAGATGAAGATGCGGATGGGTTTGAAATTGAAGAAGAACGAAGCGATGAATCGACCATTCATTTAGCCACATCGGACGCTGAAGGAAATGTCGTCAGTTATACGAATACGATCGTGTCGATCGGCGGCAACGGCATGGTTGTGCCTGGGTACGGGTTTCTATTAAACAACGACGCGTACAACCGCATCCCTACTGAACACCCAACTCACCCGAACTATCCGCAGCCAGGGATGAGAACGCTCAGTAGCATGAGCCCAACGATTGTGATGAAAGACGGGAACCCTGTCGTCACCGTCGGCGCACCGGGGAGCGACACGATCATCACGACGGTCGCCCAAATCTTAATGAATTACTTAGATCGAGACCTGTCGCTCACCGAAGCAATTGAAGAACCAAGAATTACGCAAAGAAATAATTTTAACGCGCACACTGAATTCGAAGGCCGATATGAAAGTGAGACCTCTGACCTTAGAAGGGCATTAGAAGAGCGGGGTCATATCGTTCGCGAAGGTCTGCACGAAATCGGAGCGGCGACAGGCATTGCTTTTCATGAAGATGGTCGGGTGAGTGCAGCAGCAGAGGCCGAGCGTCGTGGCGGTGGTTCTGCACTCGTGCAACAACAACTGTTTTCGGATGTGCCTCCGGATACATTTGCGTACGATGCCATTATGAATTTAACTGCGCAGGGCATTCTAACCGGGTATTCTGACGGCACGTATCGACGGTCACAAGCCGTGAATCGTGGGCAATCGGCTCGCATTATTGCCCGAGCACTCGAGCTGCCATCCCAGAAGAGGTGACCGAGTCACCGTTCGCTGACGTACCCGCTAGCAATGTGTATGCCGATGTAGCGACTGTCATGAAAGAAACAGGCATTATGGTTGGTCAACAAAACAATACGATTTTTAACGCTGGCGAAGGTTTGACGAGAGAGCAAATGGCGAGTGTTCTCGTCAGAGCATTTGATTTGGAGTCGCTCGGAGGGAATCCAGAAGTGATTGACTTGAACGACAGCTCAGATGTACACCGAGAAAACATTTTAATTTTAACCGAGCATGGAATTACACAAACCGAAGACCAGCGCTTCCGTCCACGGGAAGTTGTGAACCGTGGTCAAATGGCATTGTTTATTGATCGGATACTGACAAACGTACATGTAGAATAACCGTTGTGGTCACACACCAAAGATCGGTGTGTGGCCGTTTCGCATTATAATCAGAAGGTTATGATATGATATCAGAAGACATTCACAAGGTGGTTAGCGGATGACGAACAGCGGAGGAAAGCCAAATGTACAGGTTGCGTATGAGATCGGCATGTTCTTTCTTGCCGCTTTTTCGGTCTCGACGCTTTGGGTAAATACGGGCGTGGACGATTATATTGTGTGGGGAACGTGGGCGGTGTTTTTTGTTGATTTCCTCGTGCGTATTATAAAAAGTGAAGATCGTGTGGAGTTCCTGAAGGCAAACCCGCTTATTGTTGTGGCTGCCATACCGCTAGACGCGATTTTTCAGTTGGCGAGGTTCGCAAGAATCTTGCATCTTCTGCGACTGAAAACCATTACGAAATACTACACAATGCCACTTATTAAGTTTTTGAAAAAGCAAAAACTGTACGTTGTGTTAGGAGGGGCGACACTCTTCATCTTAATGCTCGTCATTCCCCTTTACGTTGCGGAAAGTGAGCTTTCCTCATTCTTTGAAACGATCTACGTGAGCTTCTTTTCCGTTGTTGTCTTCTATGCGGCTGGCTTTGAACCTGAAACACTCATCGGCATTATCATCACCGTCATCTATTCAATTCTCGGTGTCATGCTACACGGGCTTATTATTAGTACGGTGTTTGACCGCGTGTTCAATTCTGATTGGTTCCAAACGTACTGGCAAAAAGCGAAGAAAAAGAAGGAAGATATTGCGTCGTGAACCAACGGTTGACACGGGCAACGAACGGTTCATCGCTAAATGCAACAACTTGCCGTAAGGTGGTGAAGAAGGAGGAGAGAGCTAATGAAGTTACATGAACACATTCGTCGATTAAGAATGGAACATGGTCTTTCTCAAGAGCAATTAGCGTTAAAGCTCCACGTCACGAGGCAAGCGGTCTACAAGTGGGAGAACGAAAAGGCTTATCCCGATATTGAGAGGCTTGTGGAGTTAAGTCGCATTTTCGATGTGACGATTGATGAGTTGGTAAAGGGAGACGCGCAGTTTCGAGAACGAATCAAGGTGAGGAACCCTCTTCTGAAAAATACGTCCTTTCTTTCCTCGTTGCCGTATTTTAGCATTACAATTCTTCCTGTGATTGGTCCGGTCGTTGCCATGGCTGTTGGCGAGGAAGAAATCAAGCGGCATGGCAAGCGTGCGTTGTTACCGCAAGTCATATTTCTCGTGCTCATCGTTGTGTTTGCGATGTTTATATTGACTGCACCGTTGTTTTCTTTTTCTGATTCGATGTTTATGACGATTGCATTGATCTGTTTTAGTTTGTTGTTCGTATACACGGTTTCTGCGATCGTTTGGTCGTGGTTGCAAGGGATCGCGGTTTTGCGTGTGCGGGATTAAACCGTTGATGAACGGCGCGTTACAGGAGATAATGAAGATACTGACCGGGGAGGGGGTGTGTTCTTATGCAACGTCTGACAGGTTTGATCTTATTGATGAGTGCACTTTATATTTTCATTATTCCTTTACTAAATGTATCCACACATGTTGTCGTTCTGTTCAAAGTTATTCCTATGGTCCTTATTATTATTTATGGTCTTAACATTCGCACAAAAGGCTCGGGTGTGCTCGTCATGATTGGCGTCACGGTCTGTACAGTGGCAGATGTGGCGATCGCGTATTCGTTTATCGCTGGACTTGTCATCTTTTTGATCGGCCATTTATTTTATATTCCCGCGTTTTGGCATGCACGAAAAAGAGAGGCCAATCGTGTATTCGCTGTCGGAATCATTTTTATTTATATCGTATTGATTGGCTTTTTTATTATTCGTGCTTTAGTAGAATCAGGGGACATGAGTATGGTTGTTCCTGTCGTATTGTACATAGGAGTCATTGGTTCAATGGGAATTACGGCGATGCTTACGAGAAACCGCTTGGTGATTTTCGGGGCAGCTTTGTTTATTATTTCCGATAGTTTCTTGGCGTGGAACCGCTTCGTAGAACCTTTGGAACTGTCGCATGTTCTTATTATGGCAACGTATTATAGTGCACAGTATTTTATCGTAAAGAGCAGATTGTAGGAGGGTTTGGATGTTTACACAAAAAGAGTATGTGGAGATTGACGGACATGAGCATGGGATGATTATTGAAGGAACGGATAAAGAAAATCCATTATTATTGTTTGTACATGGGGGGCCAGGGTTTCCTGAATATCCATTAATGGCCGCTGAAAAACTAGCGTGGCTTGAAGATGTGACGGTCTGTTATTGGGACCAACCAGGTGCGGGCATGTCTTATAATCCGAAAACACAAGGAGAGCTTTCGATTGATCGTTACGTGAACGATTGTTTAGCAATCACGAAACATTTAAAACAGCAATGGAAACGCGAGAAGATTTATTTGTTCGGGCATTCATGGGGAAGTATGATTGCCTGTTTAACCGCCCATTCACATCCCGAGCATTTTCGTGCGTTGATTACATCGGGGCAGATGGGTAGACACCGTGAATCAACGAAAGATACGCTCAAGTTTTTGGAACGAAGTGCAGCGGTTCGTGGAGAACATGGGGTAGTAAAGCGCGTCAAAAAAGTGAAAATAGATGACACGTTACATGAAAATGCCGATTACCGAATGCTGCTTGGAAAAGTGAATAAGTACGGCGGCGGGATGAAGAAAAACGGCTACTCAAACACGAACAGCCTCGTTGATATTATGAAATGTCGTGCGTACACGTTGCGGGAACGAATGAACATTTTGCCTGGTGCGGCGCTTACGTATAAACAAGTGGGGAAAGAAATGATGGACGTAGATGTGGCCGAACGAACGAAACGTTTCGAAATGCCTGTTTATATTATGCATGGACGGTATGATTACCAGACGAGTCTTTTGGAAGCCGAGCGCTTCTTTGAAAAGATTGATGCCCCGCATAAGGATTTCCATGTGTTTGAGAATAGTGCGCATACGCCGTTTATAGAGGAACAAGATAAGTTCATACAACTATTTCAACAAATTTTGCAAATGATGGAGTGACGTCGTGAAACCTTACGTGTTTGTCGGACATCCGATTGAACGAGAGACCCGAGACTACCTCGAGCAACATTGCGAGCTGGCGGTTTGGAATGAGCCAACAAAAAAGTACCCGCGGAACGTTTGCGTGATGAGTTGCAACGAGCAGAAGGGGCGATGCTCACGTCGACACGAGTTGATGCTCAGCTGTTAGCCGATGCTAAGAAGCTAAAAGTCGTCAGCACGGTTAGTGTCGGTTATGATGCGTTTGATGTCGCCGCGTTTCAAGAGTACGGGGTGCTCGCGACCCATACGCCTTATGTGCTCGATGAAACAGTGGCTGACCTCGTGCTTGGCTTGATGATTCTTCCAGTCGTCGAATTGCTGAGTTACATGAGTATATTAAAAAAGGTGAGTGGAAGCCGGAACCAGACAGTACGTTCTTTGGCCAAGATCTGCATCATCGTACACTCGGCATCATCGGTATGGGGCGCATTGGAGAGAAAGTTGTCAGACGGGCTCGCCTCGGATTTGAGATGGATGTCGTGTACCATAATCGCAGTCGTCAACCGGAAGTGGAGCAAAATTACGAGGCGCAGTATATGGAATTCGATGACCTGCTCCAACATGCTGATATTGTCGTTGTGATGGTTCCGTTAACAGAAGAGACTACTGGGCTCATTAGTACACGAGAATTTGGGCTTATGAAGCCGACGAGTATACTCGTCAATGCCGCACGCGGTCCAGTCGTAGATGAAGATGCGCTCGTTACCGCGTTACGAGAGAAACAAATCTTTGCAGCTGGCCTAGATGTCTTTGATCAGGAGCCACTGCCGGCGAATCATTCGCTTATGAGATTGGATAACGTCACACTAACTCCGCACATCGGGTCGAGCACATATGCAACGACGAGAGAGATGGAGATGTGTGCGGCGAAAAACCTTGTGCAAGCGTTACAAGGAGACACACCCCAGGACTTGATTAAAGAATTGAAAGACTGAGCCCGATAAGAAAACCGACGACGGATCCGAGTAAAGTTAGGCTCACGTAAATGAGTAAAGGGAGGTAGCGACGTTGCTCGAGGAGCTCCAGTGCTTCCACACTGAATGTCGAGAACGTCGTGAACCCTCCGAAAAATCCGATGGCAATGAGTGCGTGTACAATACTTTCGTCTGTTGTTGACCATGCATACCACGCGCCGAGGCCGAAAGAACCTACAATGTTTACGATGATCATTGCAAGAGGAACCGGTGTGTGGGGTGTTTGGCGTTGAATGGCATTGCCAAGGATCAGCCGCAAAACCGCACCGGCAGCTCCTCCGAAAAACACAGCGAATACGGTCATTGATTTGCTCCTCCTGCCCATTTTTGTCCACACACCAACCCGCAAAATGAGAAGCAGATGCCTCCAACGAGTGACACGATCATATAGACGCCAGTGAAAACCAGGTGCTGGTCTGTGATGAGAAACACCCCATCCGCTGCAAAGGCGGACATCGTTGAGAGCCCCCCACAAAAACCAACGCCAAACCCAGCGCGCAACCATTCGGGAAACGAGCGGTTGAGCACCGCACCTACGAGCGCCCCGAGCAAGAAGCTCGCAATAAGGTTTACGATGATCGTGCCTAACGGGCCATGCGTGAGCGGCTCATCATATGTATGCCATAACGCAAGCTACTGCCGAGCCCGCCACCAATCGCAACCGCACCGATCAAGATGGATTGTTGTTTCATTGCTGAACTCCTTGTTTTCTGCCGTTTGTATCATTATAGGAAGAAATGAACGCTCGTACGAACGTAAATTAATTGTAAAAATTATGAATATATGTTAATTTTAGCTGATAGTGAATGACTCTAAATGATGTTTTTGCAATGGAGTAGTAAGGAATGTTCTCAAGAAATTTTACCATATTATTATCAGGTGTATTCGATAAAAGAGGATAACAAGCTTGCCGTAAATGAGTAAATTGAATAATTGTGCGATGGGATTTTAGTGGGTACTGCCCCCTTGATGATGTAGCTTACTGAAAAACGTATAACCGTGTTTCGCTTGGTATAAATAGAGAATCCCATCATAGACAGGATCTATGATGGGATTCTCTGAAATATCGAGCCGTTTTTTTGCAGGAATCCCCACATAGAAAGGCGATATTCCCACATAGGCGGTTCTATGTGGGAATAATTGACGAATGCACCACTTCATGTTGTTGGAATCCCCACATACGCACGGCCCGAGGTTCGCGTGAACGAGTGATTCGCTTTTTTCAGCCCCTTTGTTAACCGCAGTTTATACCGCTTCAAAAACCCATTTCTAAAAAATGCAGAAATGGGTAGGGTAGAAAAGTTATCGACTAGCTGTTGCCGCTTGTTGCAAACGATACAGCCGCTCGTAATGGGGAGACAAGCTCCGAATTAGTTCTAAATATAGCGAGCTATAGTCGCGATAGGTGGTTGCAGTTGTTGCATCTGGCACAACCGTTTCTTCTCGAGTTTTACGATTTTTAAAATGAGAGAGCTGCTCAATGTCTCCGAGTGTGTACATGCTCAAGATCACAGCGCCGAATGCCGAGCTTTCATAAGAGGGAGAGAAATGAAGCGGTTGATCAAAAATATCCGCTGCCATCTGTTTCCATGTCTCTGAGCGGGAAAACCCCCCGGAAGCGTAAATGGCGTTTGGAACTCCGATTAATTCTTGCAAGGCAAGCAAGACGCTATAAATGTTGAACGTGACCCCTTCTAACGCAGCCCGAATCATATCTTCGCGCGTATGGGTGCGGGTGAGTCCAATATAAGATGCGGTCGCTTCGGGGTTCCAAAGCGGCGCGCGTTCACCGGTCAAAAACGGCAAAAAGAGCAAACCATTTGACCCTGCCGGCACACGTTCGGCAAGCGAAAGCGCCGCCTCGGTGGCGTTCTCATTCGAAAGGGGGGCATCTTTAATGAGCTCTTCGACAACCCATTGAAGGGCAATGCCACCATTATTGATCGGTCCGCCAATAATCCATAGATCATCTGTTAGTAAGTAGCAGAACGTCCTGCCTTTGGCATCCACGTGTGGCGCGCGAGATGCACTACGAATCGCCGCGCTCGTTCCGATTGTTAGCGCCACTTCCCCTTCATCAATGGCGCCAACGCCTAAGTTGGACAATACGCCATCGCTTGCTCCGATAATGTATGGAGTCTCTTCTCTATAGAACGTATACGATGTTGGGACAAGCGTCGGAAGTTGCTCTAGGGAAATACCTGCATAAGCGGCAATGTCTTCATCCCACTCGCGTGTGTGAATGTTCATCAGTCCAGTAGCGCTTGCAATCGACTCGTCCATCACAAATTCCCCGAATAGTTTAAAGAGGATATATTCTTTAATCCCAACGATTTTTGCGGTTTTTCTAGCAATGGTGCTTGATGATCATTCATCCACACGAGCTTGGCGAACGGAGACATCGGGTGAATCGGTGTCCCCGTTCGCTCATAAAAATCCTGCCCCCGCTCCGTCTGTTGCAGCGCTTTCGTTTCTTTTGCGCTTCGTTTGTCCGCCCATGTGATCAACTGTGTCAGAGGTTCTCCTGACTCATCGACACACATCATACTGTGCATAGCAGAACTAAAACTCACCGCACGCACACGCGTCCCTTCGTCTGCCAGAAACGCAAGTGCTTGCTCGAGTACGCCCATCGTTTTCTCATAGATGAGGTTTGCATCTTGTTCGGCGGCGTCCGGAGTCGGGCTTCGCATTGGGTACGTCTCGTACGCTTTGAATCTCTCCGTCCCTTCTTGATCAAATACAACGCTTTGACGCCGGTTGTTCCAATGTCCACGCCGATATAATGATTGTCCATGTCAATCACCTGCTTCCACTACTCTTTTTTCTCAATCGCATGACCGCCAAACTGATGGCGCAATGCAGCGACTACCTTTCCGTGAAACGGGTCGTCATCTAGTGAGCGGTAGCGCATCAACTGCGACATTGCAATGACGGGGGCACTTGCTTGATAGTCTAAAGCCGCTTCTACTGTCCATTTGCCTTCTCCGGAAGAATGCATCACGCCTTTAATGCTCTCTAGTTTTGGCTCGTCTTTAAATGCTTCTGCGGTTAATTCCATTAACCATCCTCGAATGACAGAGCCGTGATTCCACATGTCGGCAACGCTCTCGTAATGATATTCGAATGGCCCTTTTTCTAGGAGCTCAAACCCTTCGCCAATGCTTTGCATCATTCCGTATTCGATGCCATTGTGAATCATTTTTAAATAGTGTCCGCTCCCGACTTCCCCAGTGAGTAAAAATCCATTCTCAATTGTAATGGCTTCAAAGACCGCTTTGACGCGATCGGCTGCTTCCTCATCCGCGCCTACCATTGCACAGAGCCCATTTCTAGCACCAGAAATGCCCCCAGACGTCCCGCTATCTGCAAACAGAATTCCCGTGTTTTTAAGCTGTTCATGACGACGCAACGTATCGCGGTAATGGGCGTTTCCAGCGTCGATAATGAGGTCATCGGGTACTAGTTTCCCGCGTAATTCTTGAAATACGTTTTCGGTAATATCTCCAGCAGGCACGAGCAAAATGAGGGTGCGCGGGGTCTCAAGAGCGTTCAGGAGATCATCAATCGTTTCCGCGGTCCCGCCACCAGCTGCCTGCAATGTATTCCTTGCTTCCGGTTGTTGGTCCAATCCAACAACATCGATGTTACGATCCATAAGCTGTAAAGATAGAGCAGTCCCATCTTTCCAAGCCCAACAATGCCTACCTTCATAAAAACGCCTCCAAAGTAATGGTGTTGTTTGTATCTTATTAAAATAATTTTCATTTGTAAATGAAATGAAGAAAATATATTTCATTTTTAGCCACATAATGGTAAGATGCACTCAATCGTTTTGAAAAATAAGTAGGAATTAAAATGATAGGTGAAACCGTTTTGATAATTTCAGATCAAGAAGATGAATTTATGAAAGCGTAACCACGAATGGAGAAAGGAAGTGACGAACGATGAAAATCGTAAACTATGAATTGTTTCAAGTACCCCCACGTTGGTTGTTTCTAAAGATCGAGACAGACGAGGGGATTACCGGTTGGGGGGAGCCGATCGTTGAAGGACGTGCGGCAACCGTGAAAGCTGCCGTTCATGAATTGATGGAATACGTCATGGACAAAAACCCACTTCATATTGAAGATCATTGGAATGTGATGTATCGCTCTGGCTTTTATCGTGGAGGTCCGATTCTCATGAGTGCAATTTCTGGAATTGATCAAGCGCTCTGGGACATTAAGGGCAAATACTATGGTGCGCCGGTCCATGAATTGCTCGGCGGTAAAGCAAGGGATTCTATTAAAGTATATTCCTGGATTGGCGGAGATCGCCCTGCAGATGTTGGGCAAGAGGCGAAGCGTGTCGTTGACCGTGGGTTCACAGCGGTAAAAATGAACGGAACGAACGAATTGCAATACGTCGATTCCTACGAAAAAATCGATCTTGTTCTGGAAAATGTTGCTGCCATTCGTGAAGCGGTAGGTCCTTATATTGGTATTGGCATCGATTTTCACGGGAGAGTCCACAAACCGATGGCGAAAATCCTTGCAAAAGAGCTTGAACCGTTCCGGCCAATGTTCATTGAGGAGCCCGTTCTCCCTGAAAATAACGAAGCGTTGCGAGAGATTGCAAACCATACCGCCATTCCGATTGCGACTGGCGAAAGAATGTATTCAAAATGGGATTTCAAGAACCTTTTGCAAGACGGTTACGTAGACATTATTCAGCCAGACCTTTCTCATGCCGGTGGCATTACGGAAAATAAGAAAATCTTGTCGATGGCAGAAGCGTTTGACGTCGCCGCTGCACCGCATTGTCCGTTAGGACCGATTGCACTTGCTGCGTGCTTACAAGTGGACGCAACGTGCCACAATGCGTTTATTCAGGAGCAAAGCCTAGGTATTCATTATAACCAAGGGTCCGATTTACTGGACTATTTGGCCGATACGAGCGTTTTTAACTATAAAGATGGGTATGTAGAGATTTCAAATCGTCCAGGTTTAGGGATTGAAATTAATGAAGCGCATGTAAGGAAAATGAGTGAAGAAGGTCACAACTGGCGAAATCCGGTTTGGAGACACACAGATGGCAGTGTTGCCGAATGGTAAGGAGTATTAATACGAAAACAAAGGGTAATTCTCCATGTCAGGCGTAAGCTTAATAATTATTACAATTTTAGGTATCAGCTTACTTTTATACTTAATCATTCGTTCCAAAATGCAAGCGTTTTTGGCGCTGTTATTGGCGAGTATCTTCATTGGACTAATGACCGGTATGGATCCATTAGCACTGCTTGAAACGATCGAAGAAGGAATGGGTGGTGCACTCGGATTCATCGCCATTGTCGTCGGTCTTGGCGCCATGTTTGGTGAAGTGCTCAGGACATCCGGAGGAGCTGAACGGCTGGCGTTCACCCTCATTGATACATTTGGCGAGAAACGGGCGCAGTGGGCCCTCGGGTTTACAGCTGATCGTCGCCATTCCAGTATTCCTTGACGTTGCCCTCGTCATTTTAATTCCGATCGTCTACAGTTTGGCGATGCGTACCGGCAAGTCGTTGCTTTTTTATGCAATTCCATTGCTCGCTGGATTGGCGGTGGCGCATAGCTTTGTGCCACCAACGCCCGGGCCGATTGCCATTGCATCAATGTTAGGTGTTGACTTAGCTTGGATGCTCCTTTTCGGGTTTATTGCAGGTTTGCCTGCAATGATCGTCGCAGGGCCACTATTCGGTCGCTTTATCGGCAACCGTATTCACGTGCCCGTGCCTGAGCATATTCTCGAGCGTGCAGAAGCCGAAGAACAAGCAACCGGTGACCTTCCTTCGTTTAAGTTAATTCTATTTATTATCTTGCTGCCACTCATCCTTATTTTAACGAATACAGCCGGAGAGCAAATATTGAATGAAGGTGTGCTCCAACAAGTATTAATGTTCATCGGACACCCGTTCGTCGCTTTAATCATCGCGACGCTTTTCGCGCTGCATTTCTTAGGTCGTAAACGCGGCCTTACTAAGCAACAGCTACAAGATATGTCAACGAAAGCGTTGGAGCCGGCAGGGATCGTGATCCTTATTACCGGAGCGGGTGGGGTATTTAGTGAAGTCCTCATTCAAAGTGGTGTCGGTGACGTCATGGGAGACATGATGGCCGCATCAGGGTTTCCACTCGTATTGCTCGCCTTCTTAATCGCAACCGGGGTACGCGTTGCCCAAGGTTCAGCAACCGTCGCCATGCTAACTGCGGCGGGACTCATCTCGCCAATCGTTGGTCTTGTTGACTTATCACAGCCATCGCTCGCGCTCATTGCCGTTGCCATCGCCTGTGGTGCGACCGTATTATCTCACGTGAACGACTCAGGTTTCTGGCTCGTTAACCGTTTCCTCGGCATGTCTGAAAAAGACACACTCAAGTCCTGGACAGTGATGGAAACCATTATCGGGGTTGTCGGATTCCTCGTCGTATTTGCACTCAGCTTTTTCTTTAACTAAGCACACATACAACCCCCATCATAGCGTGGCTATGATGGGGGTTGATATTTTTAAGTCTCTTAATGCTGAGGGGCAACATCAGTTTGCGTAAGATTGGCGCTTTGGGCCGGGGTGGGTATGGGTTTTGTCGAAAAGGTGCGCTTCTGTGTCGATTATGTGCACATCTTTGTCGAAAAGGTGCACATCCGTGTCGATTATGTGCACATCTTTGTCAAAAGTGTGCACTTCCATGTCGAAAGCGTGCACATGCATCGCTATTAGAGGTCATCAAAGTTGCTCGTGTTCAATGATCAATACCTCTTCGTCGCGATCGACTCACGAATCTTGTCTAAGTTTGTCAGTGTTGTATCTTTTAGTTGCAGTGCGGCGAATACATACAAAACATCGATTAAAGCGAGTTGTACCATACGGGATGCCATCGCTTCAGACGAAAAAGCGATTCCCTCGCGCTCGTCGTTAACGTATAATCCGCAGTTTTTGTTAAAGGTGACGACGTGTGCCCTGATATCGCAATCGTCGTTGCGCCAGCTGCTTTGGCCGTCTTTAAAGCATCGACAACATCGCGGTTACTACCGCTATTTGAAATGCCAATGGCTGTACTACCTTTAGAAAGCAAAGATGCGCTCATCATCTGCTGATGACTGTCGCTAAACGCTTGGATTGGGATGCCAAACCTCATGAACTTGTGGTATGCATCTTCGGCAACGACGCCGGAACCACCGGAACCGTACAAGTCAATGCGCTCGCTTTTCGTAATCACCTCAGCTACTTGTTGCAACGTTTCTTCATTTAAAAGGGCAAGTGTGTCATCCATGGCTCGTTTATGTTCAGTGAATATTTTCGAGGCGAGTGTGCCGACGTCATCTTGTAATGAGATGGATTCGTGAATATTCGCCTCCTCTTTCACAATCTGCCTAGCTAAAGATATTTTCAAATCTTGAAAACCTTTATACCCAAGCCGTTTACTGAATCTAGAAACTGTGGCATCAGCAACACCACTTGCTTCTGCCAGTTCCGAAATTGAAAAATAAACCGCTTGATCTGGAGCGGAAAGAATGTAATCTGCAACCTTTTTTTCTTTGTCCGATAAAGAAGAATAATAAGAGCGTATCGTTTGTAGACAGGCATTTGCAGTCAAAATATTCCCTGCTTTCATTCATGTAGTGTACCGCAGTATAGCATAATTGAAGATTAAGGGACAAAATCAGCGCGAAATCGCATAGAAATCTGTTGCTTTTTGGTAGAAAAGAAAAATTCCGCTCACATTAACTAGGAATATTTACTCAATTATATTGAAAAATTCTTACTTTATAGTAAAATAGATATTAATTCTAGGATTTTAAGTAGATTAAGTTTTAAAGGGGGACATAACAGAATGAGCTCATATGTATCCCCTGCTGACCTCGTGTCAACCATTGGAAACTGGTACCATGCGATCATTCGACGAGACGTAGAAGCAGCCACACGATTAAAGAAAGTTGTAGAGGAGTTGCTTATCAAAGAGAGTGTGGAAGATGAAATATCACTTTATTATGAGCTAACAGACTTTAGACATATGCTGATCTCTGAAAATTATTCAGAGGGTGATTATTTCAACAAAATTCAAGTAATAAATAGTTTGTCTACTGTAGAAAATTCATCATTAAATTGTTTAACGAATTTTCTTTATGGTCAGTATGAATTTTTGCAAGGGAGCTATGCTAGAGCAATTCGTTACTATCAGGCTACAGAAAGTGAACTTGATCAACTTGTTGACCCCTATGAAAAAGCAGATTTTTATCATAGGATGGGTGAGACTTACTACAGAATTGACCAGTATGTAAGTGCAATTCATTATTTAGAACTTGCTTACAAGACTTTTAAAGAAAATCCATTGTTTACGGAACGTGCTTTGAACAGTCTCATGTTACTTGGGTGTGTGTACGCAGAGATGAGAGAATTTACTGAAGCAGAAAGTTTGTTTAGTAAAGTATTGCAAGATTCTAGTCATTTCCCTACTACGCATGCTTTTGCCCTTCGTAACTTCGGTCTTAGCTTGTTACAATCAAATAAGCTAGAAGGGGCACTAGATTACTTTACTCAAGCACTAAAAACCGGAAATCATTGGAATACCTTTGAGGGTACGAAGACAAAGTATAATCTGGCACTTGTGTACTTCAGGTTGCACCAACTTGAGGATGCAAAAAATTATTTGAAGGTTGCCATGACCGAAGCCGAGAAATATGGTAACACGGAATATATTGCAAGATGTAAGATTGTTAAAGGGCTATATTTAGAAAGTAATATGGAACTGGTTATGTCAGGATTTAAGATTTTAGAGAATGGTAACTTTTATTTTGAATGTGCAGAAATGGCAAATGAGGTTTCTGTTTATATGGAAAGAACTGGTGAGAATCAACAGGCATTTAGTTTCTTAAAAAAGGCCCTTGAGTACCGTAACTTTCAATTAAAATCTAGGAGTGATATATCATGAAAAAACTTATAATTACTTTTGCTTTTGCGCTAGTTGTTAGTTCATCTGCATTTACACTTGAAGCCAGTGCAGACAAGGGTTCATCAGTATTCTCAGAAGTATCACCACAAGATAAAGGTTCATCAGTATTTTCAGAAGTATCACCACAAGATAAAGGTTCATCAGTATTCTCAAAAGTATCACCACAAGATAAGGGATCATCAGTATTTTCAGAAATATCACCACAAGACAAAGGATCATCGGTTTTTAGATAATTGTATGACTAAAAACCCCTACCGCATCCACTGCGGTAGGGGTTTTTCATGCTCTGCGTGCTCGGACGTTAATGACTGTTCCGAACAATCCTTTGCCTATTAGAATGAAGCTCATTGCTGAGAAGAGCGCTGCGATAAATGGAAGGCTGAACCCGATGACTTGGCCTGGGACGCCAGCGATCAGTGTGGACGTCTCGTGTAAAGAGGCGCTTAGTACAAATCCTGACATGTAGGCGGACGTTAATAAAAGAATTGGAGATGCTGTGAGTAGTCCTAACCCATAAAGCAGCGTCTTGTTGGCACGCTTGATCATTGCATAGGTGAGAAATAAGGAGGCGAGGATTGTAAAAGTAATAAGTGCAATAAACATGAATATCCCCCTTAAAAGACACTCTGTACATCGTAGTATGAAAGTGCTGTTTTGAAAAGAGGTTCAAGGAAATAATCTGAACGTTGCGATAAACGTGGTCTTCTTTACATTATAGTCACAGCGTGAAGGGATTATGATTTTTATACAATGCATAAAAGGTGTTTGCTCATATTTAAAAGCAAGAGTAGGGAAATATGAAAAGCATTTTGTTCGGAATGATTGGGGTGTGGCGCATGTAAGGTGAATCTCTAAATTGCCAGAAGCATGCTAGACTGGCAGTTGAAAGCAAAAAGCATGAAGACATATCAAGGTCAATGGCTCGAAGGATGACACGCTCATAATGGAGTGGGCACTTTAGTTTCGGAAGTTTCATTGACCCTTCTTACCTTGTCCACGAAGGGGTAAGGATGTCGTCCGTAGCTTGGGAATCAGTTCTAAATGTTGACAACGTACACCTATGCTTCATGACTTTGAGACGGTTCTTTTGATTCCAATAGATTATGTGGTATAATTAGTTCGTTATGCTTTTGTTCGGAGAGTTAGCTTGTGGCAAAAGCGAATTTGCTATGGTCAAAACCGGAGAGTGAGGGTTTGTTCAATGGGTCAAGTTGTCCCTTTTATACAGAATCCGGAATACTTCTTTAAACAAGGTGTCATTGCTTATCAAAAGAAGGACTGGCACCGTGCGACGCGATTGCTGCAACGAGCCATTGACTTACGCCCCTCGAAGGGGTTTTTCACTGTCAGTTGGCAGCTGTGTTATCGGACATGGGTCAGTATGAGCGTTCCAACGAGATTCTGTTACACGTAGTCGAGCATATTGATTACCAACTATACGATTGTTATTATTTTCTAGCAAATAATTATGCCTATTTAGGGTTGTTTGATAAAGCAAGAGAAGCGGCGAATAATTATTTGAAGCTCATGCCATATGGCGAGTTTCGTGCAGATACAGAAGAACTGCTTGAGCTATTAAACCTTGAGGATCTTGATGCGGGAATAGAAAACGATGAACTTGTCGATCACCCTGTCCCCGATCAAGTCATTTTGCAATATGAAGAAGCGTGGCGCTATATTAAAGAAGGCAATTACCGTCAAGCCGAACGAAATTTGCGTGAGATGATTGAGGATCAGCCAAGTTATTTGGCTTCATATAACCAACTGGCGCGAGCGCTTCACTTGCAAGGGAGAACGGAAGAAGCGATTTTCGTGTTGCAAGAACTCATTGAGGAGCAGCCATATGTGCCTGCACTTTGCCAAATTGCGCTTTTGCTGTTTGAAGCAGGTCACAAAGAAGAAGCGTCCTATTGGACGGAGAGATTAAAAGATGTTGTACCGATTGATAAAGGCCATATGTATAAGGTGGCAACGACGTTATGTAGGCTCGGAGAATACGAGGCTGCGTTTCCTGTTTTTCGTTATTTGCAAAAGCATATGCCACAGGAAAAGGCGTCTTTTTTCTACCGGTACGGTGTTGTCGCATATCACCTCGGGTATAATAACCGCACAAGAAAAGCGTGGTCCATCGCCAAAAGGTGGGGGCATGAACATGCGGCTAATTTACTGGCGACGTGGGAGATACGATCCCTCGACGATGAAGAAGTGCGTTGCGAAGACTTGCGCGATCTAGCTTTTGGAATCGAGTAACACTCAAGCAAATTTATGGACGCTGACTAGCGACATTTCATATACTTTGGGAACAGGATAAAATAATGAACTTCAATCCAGAATAAACAAAAAGGAGTGTTGGAGATGTCAGGGGATACAGAAAAAATCTATGATGTGATTATCGCAGGTGCAGGTCCAGCTGGAATGACGGCAGCTGTTTACACGTCAAGAGCTGAAATGTCGACGCTAATGATTGAACGCGGTGTTCCAGGTGGCCAAATGGCAAATACCGAAGATGTTGAGAACTACCCAGGGTATGATCATATTCTCGGTCCCGACCTTTCGAATAAAATGTTCGACCATGCCAAAAAATTTGGTGCCGAATATGCGTATGGCGACATCAAGTCCATTGAAGAAGGTAAAGAATATAAAACCGTTCACGCAGGAAACAAATCATACAAAGCGAGAGCCGTCATCGTCACGACTGGTGCAGAGTATAAACAACTAGGCATTCCAGGCGAGAAAGAACTCGGTGGCCGCGGTGTATCTTATTGTGCGGTCTGTGATGGCGCATTTTTCCGTGAGCGTGAAATCATCGTTGTTGGTGGTGGAGATTCTGCAGTGGAGGAAGCTGTCTACTTGACTCGATTTGCTGATAAAGTAACGATTGTGCACCGTAGGGATCAGCTTCGCGCCCAGAAGATTCTTCAGCAACGCGCATTTGTTAACGACAAGATTGATTTCAAGTGGAATACGGTTGTTAAAGAAATTCATAGTGAGGACGGCAAAGTAGGCAGTGTCACACTTGTGGATGTCGAAGATGGTACGGAGTATGAACACAAAACCGAAGGTGTGTTTGTTTATATCGGGATGTTGCCATTAAACGATGCCGTGAAAGACTTAGGGATCACAAATGATGAAGGTTATATTGAAACGAACGAAGAGATGGAAACGGCCATTCCTGGGCTATATGCTGCAGGAGACATTCGTGAAAAGAGCCTTCGCCAAATTGTTACAGCGACAGGTGATGGTAGTTTAGCTGCCCAAAATGCACAGCATTATGTCGAAGAACTGCTCACCCAAGTAGGTTCGAAATAACGATGTTAACATTTCTTTATAAATTCGTTATTCGCTTTTAACGGATTTGTAACCACAGTGCAACACTCATGCGCTATGATGGGGTTAGTTAATTGACCCCCCTTTTATATATCTTGAAGCGCAAGGCGATATCGCCTTGCGCCTTTTTTGGGAATCGAGCCTTTAATGATGTATAATGGGAAGAAGAACAGAACGGTACAGGTGAACAAAAGGGGAGAAGGATATGAACGAAGATATCCAAATTGTTGTTATAACCGGGATGTCCGGAGCGGGGAAAACGGTAACGGTCCAAAGTTTGGAGGACCTTGGTTATTTTTGTATTGATAATTTGCCTCCAGCCCTTATTCCGAAATTGTTAGACCTCATTGAATCCGGTTCCATGAATCGCGTAGCCCTTGTGATGGACCTGCGTGGTCGTGAGTTTTTTGACCAAGTGTTTTCAGCTGTTAGTATGCTGGGTGACAAGCCGAATTTGCATACACATATTTTATTTTTGGATGCAGATAATGAAAAGCTCGTTCAACGATATAAAGAAACGAGACGTTCCCATCCGTTAGCGCCAAACGGTTCGCTGTTAGAAGGTATTGAAAAAGAACGGAAGATTTTAGAAGAAATCAAAGGTCGTGCAAGGCATCGCATTGATACGACAAGCCTTAAACCAAAAGAGTTGCGAGAGGAAATCAATCGTTTATTTACGAAGCCTGAAGAACAGACATTTACGGTTCATTTTATGTCGTTTGGCTTTAAGCACGGAGTTCCAATTGATGCCGACCTTGTCTTTGATGTTCGCTTTCTTCCAAACCCGCATTATATTGACCGACTTCGCCCGATGACCGGTCTTGATAAAGATGTGTCTGACTATGTTCTAAAATGGGATGACACGAAAGTTTTCATAGAGAAACTTGAAGACTTGTTAACGTTCATGTTACCGCTATACAAACAAGAAGGAAAGTCCCAGCTCATTGTTGCGATTGGTTGTACAGGTGGGCAGCATCGCTCCGTTACGCTTGTCGAGTGCTTTGCGAATTTGTATGAGAGTGCCTATCCGGTTCATCGCAGTCATCGCGATCGGAAAGTTGGAGGCGAACGTAGCTAGTGGGTGTACAGAAAGTTGCAGTCATTGGTGGCGGAACAGGTCTCGCGGTATTACTCAGAGGTTTAAAGAAATATGACGTAGATATTTCTGCAATCGTAACGGTTGCAGATGATGGCGGCAGTTCAGGTCGTTTACGTAAAGAATTGAACATCCCTCCTCCTGGTGATGTACGCAATGTGTTAGCGGCATTGGCGGAGGTGGAGCCTTTAATTGAACAACTCTTTCAACATCGTTTTAAAGATGGTGAAGGGTTAACCGGTCATACGCTTGGCAACTTGCTATTGGCTGGAATGACATCGATCACAGGGGACTTTGCCCGTGGGATTACGGAACTTAGTAAAGTGCTCAATGTTGGGGGCAAGGTGCTCCCGGTGTCCAATGATAGTTTGGAATTGGCCGCAGAGATGAAGGATGGGTCAATTGTTTACGGTGAATCCAGCATCCCTCACGCGGAACAAACGATTGATCGCGTTTTTATAGAGCCAAGAAATCCCACCGCTTTACCTGAGACGATCCAAGCCATCCGCGAAGCGGATAAAATTGTGATCGGTCCAGGTAGTTTGTTTACGAGTGTGCTCCCGAACTTACTTGTGCCCGAAATTACAGAGGAAATTAAGCAATCAACAGCGAAGAAACTATATATATGCAATGTAATGACGCAGTACGGGGAGACCGAACAGTTTTCGGCTTCCGACCATGTGAAAGCCATCCAAAGACACGTCGGTAACGACGTATTCGATCATGTGCTTGTGAACGAAGCACCGATCCCTAAAGAAATGGCAAACCGTTACTTGGAAGAGGGAGCAGAGGCTGTCGTGTGCGATACGACAAACCTACAAGCGCTTGGTTTACGAGTGATTCAAGATAACTTCATACGCATCGAAAGCAGCCATCTGCGTCACCACGCGGAGAAGCTGTCAGAGATTATTATAGAATTATAAAGGTGGTGAACGCTCATGTCGTCTTTTGCAGCGATGACTAAAAAAGAATTAACGCAAATTGAAACCGATTCATGCTGTGAGAAGGCTGAGCTAGCTGCACTCATACGAATGAACGGAGCGCTGTCCTTTGGCAATGGCAAACTATCCCTCGATATATCCACCGAGAATGCTGCGATTGCTAGGCGAATCTACACGTTGCTGAAACGTTCATATGATAACATGAAAGCAGAACTCGTCGTCAGAAAGAAAATGCGTTTAAAGAAAAATAACGTGTATATCGTTCGACTATACGAACATGTTCGTGAAATTCTTGCAGACACAGAGATTATGGGCGAAGGGTATTCATTTACACGAGACATCTCTCATCGGTTGATTGAGAAGCAATGTTGTAAGCGCGCTTACTTGCGCGGAGCCTTTTTAGCAGGAGGATCGGTGAACCACCCAGATACGTCTTCGTATCACTTGGAGATCTTTTCACTATATGAACAACACAATCGCTCACTCCAAAAGCTGATGGCGGAGTTTGACTTGCAGGCAAAGGTGCTAGAGCGTAAAAAAGGATTCATTTTGTACGTGAAAGAGAGCGAGCGCATTACTGAGTTTCTAAATATTATTGGTGCTCACCAAGCTTTGCTTTATTTTGAGGACGTACGGATCATGAAAGACATGAGAAATTCCGTCAACCGGTTGGTGAATTGTGAAACTGCGAACTTGAACAAGACCGTCGGAGCGGCATTACGTCAAGTTGAGAATATCGAGTTTATTGAGCAACAGATTGGTTTGAATAAATTGCCGCAAAAACTGCGAGAAATCGCAGAGATAAGAGTGAAACATCAAGAAGTTACGCTTAAAGAGCTCGGTGAGATGGTTCCTTCAGGCAAAGTGAGCAAGTCAGGCGTGAACCACCGATTAAGAAAACTCGATGAGATGGCTGAGAAGTTACGTAATCACGAAAACATTGAATTGCCGCAAGCTTAAACGATTGTGAAGGGAAGGGAAGCCATGGTTACAAGAGAAGTGACAGTCACTTTAAAATCTGGATTGCAGGCACGCCCTGCAGCGTTGTTCGTTCAAGAAGCAAATCGATTCGGTTCTCATGTCACCATCCAAAAAAATCATCAAGAAGTGAATGCGAAAAGCATTATGGGTGTTATGAGCTTGGCCATTCGTAAAGATACGGCAATTGTAATAAAGGCTGAGGGAAATGATGCTGAAGACGCAGTGAATGCGTTGGAAGCATTCGTGACTGAACATTAAAAAGGTTGAGCGAGTTCGATCCGCTCAACCTTTTTTCGTTATTCGCTTACTTTTTTCCAAACGTCCCACTGTCCAGAATTGTTCGGGTTTTCACCTTGTGTCCACCATTTGGCTTCAAATAATTGGCCGTCATGGAGTACACGGTCTCCACCGACGTAGATGTCAGATGTTGACCAAGCAGGATAACCGTGATCTTCATCTGGTTCGGTGCAGTCTGAAGCGATTTTCCAAACATCCCATTGTCCAGATTGTTCTGGGTCTTCCCCTTGCGTCCACCATTTGGCTTCGTAGAAGTTACCGTTGTGCTCAACTCGGTCTCCCCCTACATAAATGGAAGAGCTTGACCACGCGTTGTGTTCACAAAGTGGTGGGTTTTCTGGGTCTGGAGTTGGTTCTGGCTGCGAAGCATCTTCGTCATTTTCGACGACTGTAAACACGTCACTTTGAGCGGTATTCGTTTGTTCGAGATATTCAGCATACCCAATCATCACGTAATCACCAGCGTCAAGATGAGTGGCATCATATGTTTCCTCGAATGTACCACCAGCAACATCAGTATACGAGTCAGCAAGTCCTAAATAGTTGCCTGTTTCTGCGTCATAGAGCCAGAATCCAAGTTCCTCTGCTCCACGAGGTACATTTGCAACGAGATCAAATTCATTTGGCTTCTCTGTATCAAGAACATCTAGAGAAGTAATTCGTGGATAGTCAGGCTCGTCGACAAATAGAATTGTAGGTACCTCGATTGTATCGGTGAGGCTTTCAACAGTAATCATACCTTCATAATAACCACTGTCTAAAAGGTCAGGGTTCACTTGAATGTTCAGGCGGACTTCACCAGATTGCCCTGGCTGAAGAGCAATGTCACTACTCGTCATCGCACTAATACCAGAAGGATTGCCGTCAAATTCAATCGAGAAGCCGTACGCTTGTCTTTGATCAGAAACGTTATTAATTGTAAACGAGCTTCGCTTCGTTTGTACACCCTCGTCTTCATTGAAGATACCAAACGAATGAGTGCCAGGCATGACTGTAGAGTCTACGTTAATGGCATCTGGAATGCGAATGCTACCAGTTCCTTGCGTATTATGCGGGTACGTATTCCCATCAGCGTCGACGAGCGTTTCTGCAGTATTCATCAATGCTGCACGTACGTGTTCAACACTTGCATCCGGATCTGCATCCAAAAGAATAGCTGCTGCACCAGCGACGTGTGGTGCTGACATGCTGGTCCCTTGTTTGGAAGAATATCCGTGTGGGTTGCTGCTATCGTGTGTTGGCACAGTACTTACAATCGATACCCCTGGTGCAGACACATCTGGTTTGATCATCCAGTTAAACATAACCGGTCCGCGAGAAGAGAAGTCTGCAACCGTTTCTCCAACTTCACGGTCAAAATCAAAGTCAAATGAAACGGTGTTGTCCCCGTTAGCGAGCGCATCTAGCATCGCTTGCCCGTCTTGGAGCGACAATTTAACCGTCGGGATATCTAAGCCTGGAACGTCTGGTTGAGCTCCTTCGACGTTATTGTAAATAATAGCACCTACAGCTCCAGCATCCGCTGCATTTTCTGCTTTTTCAACGAAGGGTAAGTCCCCTCGAACCATCAGTGCAATATTGCCTTCTGCGTCAACATCTTCAAAGTCTTCAGGAGCACCAATGCCAGCATCAAAGAATTCATACTCTCCTTCGTTTAGGCGAAGTAAATCCAACTCGTTAGAGAAGCCCATTACCTCAGCAGATGGATAGCTGCCTGTTTCTGTTTGCATCGCTGCCGTGTACTCAGCGAAAGGCAACTGTGTTGCACCGACAGAAATCGCTTCGCGTGACGTACCTGGCGAGCCGACAGTCCAGTTCTCTGGCCCTGAATTCCCGTTAGATGTAACGGCAACAACACCGTCTGCCATTGCCACATCAAGCGCAATACTCGTTGCAAAGTCTGGATCGTTCAGCGTATTCCCTAGCGACAAATTCATTACGTCAGCGCCGTCGAGAACCGCTTGCTCAATCCCTGCGATAACATTTGCTGTCGTACCTGAACCACCGGGTCCGAGTACACGGTAAGCAAGAAGGTTCGCGTCCGGGGCAATCCCAGTAACAAGACCACTACCAGCAACGGTTCCCGCTACATGAGTACCGTGGTCAGTGGAACCACCACGAGGGTCTCCTGGAGGTGTCTCTTGTGGATCTTCATTATTATCGACAAAGTCATACCCTTTATAACTCCCGAAAGCTGGGGCTAAGTCAGGGTGTGTATAATCGACGCCGGTATCAATAACAGCGACGGTTACACCTTCCCCGGTATACCCCATATCAAACGCTTCTTGATTCCCGATGAATGGTCCGCTGTCAAGCATATCTGGGCTAAACTCTTCTTCGGCAATGGCAATGTCTTCACCAATTGTGTCTACTTCATATTCCACATCTGGATAAACCGCTTTGACGCCATCAATGGTCAGAAGTTGTGGAATTTCATCTTCTGGAAGATCGATGGAAAATCCAGAGAAAACATAGCCATATTCTTGCACCACATCTACTGAGCTGACGTTCACTTCAATGTCATTAAGTACACGATTGCGCTCGTCTGTTAGTACGGAGCGGGATTGGCGTTCACCTGATTGTCTTGCGTCTAGTTCAGACTTTTCTTCAAGTTCAACGATGACTGTCTTCGTCTGCGAAGACGTGAAATCATGAACACCAAAAATTTGTGCTTCAATCGCTTTTTCTGCCTCCTCAGCAGTTGCCGCGTATGGAAGTGCAGATGAAGCTAACAGAAAGAAAATACTAGATAGTGCAAATGTTTTAAATTTCTTCATAAAATCCTCCCTTTTAATCCCGTTAATCGACTCCCTAAAGTGCTACAATCCTCCTTTTTCCTACAGTAAATTATTTCGGTATGCTTAATAAAAATCCTGTAGAATCGTGGAAAGACAGGCGTTTAGACTTCATAAGAAAAATACTAACGTCTTTTGTCCTTTCTTTTCATTGAATTTCATAGTCTGAAAGTCAAGAAATTAACGCCGTTCACTGCCGGAGAACGAGCGTCCATAGGAAAGTCTTAACCATAAAGAGGATAGGAAGGGGAGATTTCAACAAAAACTGAAAAAATGCAAGTGATTACTTCATACACCAGAAAAGGCTCAAGGGGTACAGTCGATCATTTTGTAACGTAGTGACACGTATTCTCTGTATAACAAAATCTACTGTTGACAATACGAGCAGATTTGTTTTAATCTTTAAATCGTAACCGTTACGATCGTAATGATTACGATTTACAATATTGAAGGAGGAGTTGTGTATGGGTAAAAACGAAAGCGTCATGAGCTGTTAGCGAAGTATGGTGAACTTCGAAAAGCGTGATCATGGGGCGTCCTAGAGTCTCCATGCTTACATTCGGAAGGTCTCGTATTGCCTTTCGCAAACATGCGTATAAAGGAAAAATGCTGGATTTAAAAATTAAGTGGGTAATGGAGGGATGATAAATGAAAAACTCATATGTTTTCTTCTTGGGACTTGCTGTAATACTTACGGCGTGTATGGACCATCAGCAGCAACCAACAGAAGGAGGCAACGATATATTGGAGGTTTCAACCACACTTTTTGCACTGGAGGACTTTGTAAATAAAATTGGCGGAGATTTCGTAGAAGCAGAAAGTATATATCCTCCAAATGCGGATGCACATACGTTTGAACCTTCATCCACTGACTTTGTAAAACTTGCAGAACAAGATGTATTTATCTATTCGGGTGTTGGATTAGAACCATTTGCAGATACAGTGGAAGATGTTCTAGATGATGAAAATGTTTACGTAATAGCAGCGGGCGAACATATTCCTTTACGAGGTGAACGCAGCGATGAAGATAGTGTTGATGATCCTGAAGTCGAGAACCACCCGTATGGTGATGATATTCCAGAAGAAGTAGCTTTGGAAGGCGTTGCTGATCACTATCATACGGGAGACACGGTCGTTATTACAGCAGAGGTTGAAGAAGCACTCCAGTCCAATCACTGGCAATGGTACACCCGAAATCATACGCATCACCAATGGGAGGCAGCAGAAGGTCAGGATCGGACAAAATTCGAAGCCGAAGCTAGAGACGGTCAGGAAATTATGCTCGTTATTTATGATAATAATCTAGACCCGTATGTCCAATCTTCACCAGTTGAAATTGTGATTGATGATCATGATGGTACGAGTGGGATGGGGGATCCACATGTATTTTTAGATCCTATCCTAAGCATAGAAATTGCAGAGAATATTAAAGAAGTGCTCATTGAATTACTTCCTGAAGAGCGTGAAACTTTCGAACGAAATTTTGAAAAAGTGAAAACTGAATTAGAAAAGATTGATGATGAATTTCGCGAGACGTTTGCTGAAGCCGATCACCATCAAATCATTGTCTCTCATGCTGCGTATGGCTATTGGGAAGAACGTTACGGACTTGAACAGCTTAGCGTTCATGGGTTGTCTACGACACAAGAACCTTCACAGGCTGACCTTGTGGAAATTGTAGAAGTAGCATCAGAAAACAATATTCAATACGTAACATTTGAAAATAATGTTAGCAGTACGATTAGTGAAGTCATTCAATCAGAGATCGGGGCTGAGAGCCTTATTCTACGTAATATGGAAAGCATTTCTCATGAAGACCTCGAGAATGAAGAAGATTATTTCAGCATGATGAGAATGAACATCGATACGCTAGAAATAGCGCTAAACGATGATAAATAAGCTTATCCATGTTGAATGAAAAAATAGGTAATCAAATAAGGAGATATGAGTAATGAATAAGAAACTACTTAAAGGATGGAGTATCTTAATCGCATCAGCGCTTTTTGTAGCTTGTGATTCCGATGATACTTCAGATGAAGGTTCGAGTGCTTCTAGTGTAGATGAGCAAGTAGAAGAAACAGGAGGAGAGGATCATTCTGACCATGATGAAGACCCTGGTCAGAATTCTCCAGAAGATGTTGGTATTGAGGGATTAGCAGATCATTACCACACAGGTGATTCAATAGAATTGGTAGCGAACTTCGATGAAGATGTAGATTATGATCATTGGCACTGGTACACGAGAGCTGATCATAATTCAGAGTGGCAATCAGTACCTGACCATGGTACCGAACACTATTCAGGAGAAGCTACACATGATGGACAAGAGATTAAAGCAGTACTTTTTGATGCTGATCATGAAGCATATGTCCAGTCTCCTTCAGTAGAAGTTGTCATAGATGATCACGATCATGATCACGACCATGCACATAGTCATGCTCACGATGAAGAAAGCCAAAGAATCTATGATGGTTTCTTTTACAATGACGATGTAAAAGATCGCTCATTATCCGATTGGTCTGGTGAGTGGCAGTCCGTTTATCCCTATTTGGTAGATGGTACATTAGACGAGGTGTTTGAGCATAAAGCCGATGAAGAGGGCAATGATATGTCTGCTGAAGAGTATAAAGATTACTATGAAGTAGGGTATGAAACAGATGTTGATCAAATTGTTATTGGAGATGACAGCTTCACTTTCTATGAAAATGATGAGGAAAGTACAGCGAATTATGAATACGATGGATATGAAATTTTGACATATGATGCAGGGAATCGAGGGGTTCGCTTTATCTTTGAAAAGGTCGATGGAGACGAAGCCATGCCTGAATATATTCAATTTAGTGATCACGAAATTGCTCCAACTGATTCTCACCATTTCCATTTATACTGGGGCGATGACAGAGAGGATCTATTGGACGAAGTAACGAATTGGCCAACGTATTATCCTACAGATCTTAACGAAGAGGATATTGTGCATGAGATGATTGCTCACTAACAGATTAATCGGTTCGTTTTAACAAACTATGGACGTATGCTACAATGCGGGCTATTAGTGAGGTGAGGCGCATGAAATCATTTAAACTCAATCTAACAGGTGAAGACGTTGCGAATATTATTTACAACGAGCACCCAGATGCCGTTCATATTAAAAGAATTGATATGGGTGAACGAAGCAGCGTGTATCAATTTGAAACCGCTACTGCTCAGTATGTTGCTCATTTTAGGCTCGACAGTGAAAGCATAGATAAAGCGA
Organism: Geomicrobium sp. JCM 19037; assembly: GCF_000698105.1. NCBI lineage: Bacteria > Bacillati > Bacillota > Bacilli > Caryophanales > Geomicrobium > Geomicrobium sp. JCM 19037. The sequence continues at coordinate 163,790 of NZ_BAWZ01000004.1, forward strand.
AACAAATCTATCATAAATATGGAGCGACACTTCCTATACCCAAAGTGCATCATACGAATGTCGTTAATGGCATTCACTACATGTTTAGCGAAAGAGTAAATGGTAAGCCGATTGTTTCGTATGAAAAAAGTACGCAAAGCCGCATCTTAAAGAAATTAACGTTCGTTTATTCTAAAATCGTAAATACGAAAACGAATGGAAAATTTGGATGGATCGACCCTGATGGGCATGCAAAGCTGACCTCCTGGCCAGAAGTGCTCGAAAGTTTCTTTATCGAAGAGGTCGACGGGTTTTATGGGAATTGGAAAACACTATTTGAAGAAGAGATACTAGAAAGGGAACCCTTTGATCAAGGGTTCAAAAAAATGATGGAGCTCGCGTCATATGCGCCAAGAACATCATTCTTAGTTCACGGCGACTTTCATCTCGGCAACATGCTATCAGATGGGGAGAAAGTTACTAGGATTGTAGACTGGGAAATGGCGATGCAAGGAGATTTCATGTTCGACTTAGCCGGTCTTCATTTTTGGTCTCCAGAGATGAACTTTCCTAAAATGATGAAAGAGATTTGGACCGAACAGGGCATTGAAATACCTCACTTCAAAGAAAGACTGTATGCGAACCTACTATTTAAAGCAACAGATGGCTTGCGTTTCTATGCAAAACAGGAACATCAGGAAGGATACGAGTATATAAAACAAAACTTTACGAGTTGTTAAATGACGTTTGAATCGACGAACCCCCTCTACCGCTAAGCAGTAGAGGGGGTTTCGTAGCTAAGGCAATTAACTAAAATTAAATAACACACACAAAGAGATTGTAACACATGGAACATCGGATAGGGGCGGGTTTTTTAACAATCAGCCTTAGACGCCCCAGGCTTTCAAATCCTAAGTCGGATGAGTTAAGCACGAACTGCTCATGCCGGACAAGGTTTCTGTCCGGCACAAAAATAGAGCCTACACATTTCTGTTCCGTGCAAGGGTTCTGCCGGCACAAAA